>CAMCQV010000005.1 GCA_945877085.1 Chitinophaga pinensis | reverse complement strand
CCATTTCAAATTATTTCCTACATTTGTATTGTAATTACATTGTAATAACAATAATATGAAAGCAAAAATCATCAAAATAGGCAATTCAAAGGGCATTCGACTACCCAATGAACTAATTAAGGAATATAAGCTTGACGAAGAAGTCACATTAGAACTTCGTGAGGATTGTATAATCATTAAACCTGTTGAGGTAGATCCAAGAGCAGGATGGGAAGAAATTTATAAAAAAATGGATCATACCCTTACACAAGAAGATAAGGATTGGATGGCATTTGAAAATGAATTTGATGAGGAGGATTGGACATGGTAGTTTTAAAGAACGAAGTTTGGATGACCACACTAGAGCCAACACTAGGTAGTGAAATAAATAAAACAAGGCCTTGCATTATTGTTTCACCAGATGTGTCAAATAAGCATAAAAAAAGTGTGGTGATTATACCCCTTACTTCTACATTAAAAGATTTTCCTTCGAGAATCAACTGTACATTTCAAAATAAGCATGGGCAAATTGTAATAGACCAAATAAGAACAGTAGATAAAATTAGACTTGTTAAAAAGCTTGGCACCATTGACGATGCGACAAGTAAAAAAATATATGAAATGATTAAAATTTATTTTAAATAAAATGAAACTCTCCATTTTTTCCGTTGGCAAAGCCAACGAGTCCTATATCAAAGAAGGCGTGGAACAATTCACAAAAAGAATTGGGCATTACTATCCTATCGACTGGCAATTGATTACCCCATCCAAATTAACCGAGCCTGCACAAATTAAAAAAGCAGAAGCGGCAAGTATTTTAAAGGCAATGGCAGCAACCGATGTATTAATTCTATTAGACGAAAAAGGTAAAATGTTGAGCTCCCCTGGCCTAGCCAATTTAATACAGCAAAAGGCCAACCAAAGCGCTCAGAAAATCATATTCTTAATAGGTGGCGCTTATGGTGTAGATGAAACCATCCAGCAAAGAGCCAATTTCACTTGGAGCATTTCAGAACTTGTCTTTCCACATATGTTGGTTCGATTGATGCTTGCAGAACAAATCTACCGCGCATGTAGTATCTTAGCCAACGAAAAATACCACCACGAATAATGAGCATCACTTTATATATCACTGTAGTCACCGTCATTGTATCTGTATTAGCATTTTACAATGCCGAACTCATGGACAAATTGATTTTCCACCCCTATTCCGTAGGCAGAAGCAATGAATGGTATCGTTTTATTAGTTGTGGATTCATCCACGCGGATTTTATGCACCTTGCATTTAATATGTTCTCCTTCTATATGTTTGGAGATTATGTAGAGCAATACTTTAATATGCTATTTGGTCAAAATGGTAAGTTGCTTTATTTATTTTTATACTTATCGTCCTTAGCTGTTTGTTTAATTCCAACTTACCTACAACAAAAAGACCGTTATAATTACAATAGTTTGGGTGCATCAGGTGCAGTGTCTGCGATTGTATTTGCAGGCATCTTTTTAATGCCCACTATTCAAATTGGCTTTTTCATTATCCCGCCAATCATTCCTGGTTTTATATTTGGGCCAATTTACTTAGGCATTACTGCTTATTTAGCCAAGCAAGGACAAGGTGGTATTAACCACAGTGCGCATCTTTGGGGTTCCATTTACGGTGTAGTATTCTTGATTGTGGCTGCTTACTTTATTGCACAGTTTAATGTGGTTGCAAGCTTTGTAGAGCAAATTAGGATTTACTTAGGAATGTAATTTTTAAAACACGCTTAGTACTAGGTGTAATTTTAAAACGCTCGTCAATTCTTTGTCCTACTACCCATGCAATTTTACTATCTGAACAGAGCAGAGTTGTCATAGCTTTAATTGCTGGACTTAATTTTAAGCTACCTAAAAAATGATTCAGCTTCTTTTTTTTACGCATCCCTAATGGATAAAAATAATCTGTCGCTACCCATGATCTATTTAATAATGGCCAACTTAATTGATCAGCATCTAAATAAGCCATATTCGCACTCGTATCTACTTTCAATTCCTCCATCTTGTCAATCCATTCCAATTGAAATTTTCCAAATAAGGTATCTAATACTTCCTGGTCTTTTGATATCGTATCATATACTTTATCTTCTTGGTTAGATACAATTTGAATGGAGTCATCCCATTTGATTATACGATGGGATGCAGAAGCAATATAGGCACCCTTAGTAGCTCCTACTATTTTATGAATCTCTTTTAATTGGGTGGCTTTAAATCCATATCCTTGCACCAATCCCCAGATATAAGTTGTATTGCCTTTCAATTGATTCCATGTAGCTAGTTTAATTGTTGGTATCCCCTTTGGGAAACTGATATGCTTTTTCCAAAAAGCGGACACAGTAGTATCTACAATGTCTTCTGCTTCTTTTAACCTCGTAATGGTATCTAGTATTTGTTGATTCACATTTGGATAAATTGTTTCCATTTGTGGTATCAACTGATTGCGAATTAAATTTCTGGTGTAATCATTTTTTAAATTAGAACTATCTTCTACAAACTCCAGCCCATTTAATTTAGCAAAATCTTTGATGCTTGCTTTACTAAAGGGCAGTAACGGTCTTATTAAATGGATATGATCTGTAGCGAGTGGATTTTGTTGATGTGTCCTCATGGCTGGTATACCAGTTAACCCATGTAATCCTGTGCCTCTAAAAAACTGCATCAATACTGTTTCTACTTGGTCATCTGCATGGTGTGCGGTAAGCAAAACCACTTTATCGTTCGCTTGAACATCCATTTCCTTCATCAATGTTTCAAACCAAGCGTATCTGATTTCCCTTGCAGCCAGTTGGATGCCCATTTTATATTGTTCAGCAAAGGCCAAAGTATCGAATCGTTTTGTCAAAAACGGCATACCCATTTTTGTAGCAAATGTTTGCACAAAACTTTCGTCTCGATTGCTTTCTGCACCTCTTAATTGAAAATTTGCGTGCGCTATAGAACAATTCGCACCCATCTGTTGCATCAAAGCAGTAAGCACAATACTATCTACCCCTCCACTCACTGCAATAATAAAATGCGTGTTGTGGGTAGTGATACCTGGAAAAGTATTTGCCCAATGGCTTTTAAAAAGTTCCAAGTCCAATAACATCATTGCTGTTTGTATTATTTCTTTTGTTCCTTAGCCCAAGTATCTTTAAGGGTCACTGTTCTATTGAATACCAATTTGTCTTTTGTACTATTGGTATCCTGATAAAAATAGCCCTTTCTTAAAAATTGGAAACGTGCATCTAATGGATCATTCAACAATGCTGGTTCACCCCATGCAGTGGTTACAGTATGCAATGAATGCGGATTGATATAAGACTTAAAATCACCTTCTGCACTGCTTGGATCTTCCACATTGAATAAACGATCATACTCGTTTAATTCAACCGGAATCGCATGCTTAGCGCTTACCCAATGTAAGGTACCTTTCACATGAATACCCGATGTATCTGAACCCGATTTAGAATTAGGGAAATATTTTGCATACACGGTGGTCACTTTTCCCTCTGCATCTTTATCAAAACTTTCGCATTCAATAATATAGGCACTCTTTAATCTTACAGACAATCCTGGGCCTAACCTAAAATATTTCTTAGTTGGGACCTCCATAAAATCATCTGCTTGAATCCATAATTCCTTACTAAAAGGAACAGGTCTTGTGCCACCATTCGGATCTTCTGGATTGTTTTCTGAATCTAATATTTCTTCGGCTTGCTCATAGTTGGTAATGACCAATTTAATGGGGTCAGTCACCACCATTCTTCTTTGTGCAATTTTATTTAAATGCTCACGAACACAAAACTCTAGTAAGCTAAAGTCAATGATATTTTCTCTTTTAGCGATACCAATACGATCACAAAAATCACGGATACTTTCTGCAGTATAACCCCTTCTGCGCATACCACTAATGGTTGGCATTCTTGGATCATCCCAACTCTGCACATGCCCTTCTTGCACCAACTGTAATAATTTACGCTTACTCATGACCGTATACGTCATATTCAAACGCGCAAATTCATATTGATGGGATGGGAAGATGCCTAATTGTTCGATACACCAATCATATAAAGCCCTGTGTGGGATAAATTCTAGTGTACAAATAGAATGGGTGATATTTTCGATAGAATCACTTTGTCCATGCGCAAAATCATACATTGGATAAATACACCATTGGTCTCCAGTGCGGTGGTGATGTGCTTTTTTAATTCTATATAAAAGCGGATCACGCATATGCATATTTGGACTTGCTAAATCAATTTTAGCACGCAATACTTTTTCGCCATCATTGTACTTCCCTGCTTTCATTTCCGCAAACAAGGTTAAGTTCTCTTGTATGCTTCTTTCTCTGAATGCATTTCCTGTTCCAGGCTGTGTGGGTGTTCCTTTTTGTTGTGCAATTGCCTCGGCAGAACTATCATCCACATAAGCCAATCCTTTTTCGATTAATTGTACAGCAAAAGCATACAATTGATCAAAATAATCTGAGGCATAACATTCTTTAATCCAATTGAAACCCAACCATTTTAAATCGGCCTTGATGCTTTCTACATATTCAGTGTCTTCTGTCACTGGATTGGTATCATCAAATCTTAAATTCGTGGCACCACCAAAAGTTTCAGCAAGCCCAAAATTTAAACAAATACTTTTTGCATGACCAATATGTAAATAACCATTTGGTTCTGGAGGGAACCTAGTCAATATACTTTTATGTTTCCCAGTTGCTAGGTCTTGGGAAATAATTTCTTCAATAAAATTTAAACTTTTTTCGTCGCTCATAGGATAGTATCTATTCGGGTAAAGGTACAAAAACCTACCCCAAAAACCTATCGCATTTTAGTATGCTGTATTAGCCCTTGGTACCGTATACTTTTTGTACTTCTAAGACCAATTTTTCAATCTCTTGGTCTTCCCCATTAGGGTTATAGGGTTGCTTTAAACTACTTCCAAAGACAAAGGCAACAGTTTGCCATAAGCCAGCATTCAATCCCCCTTTATATTCTTTGATTAATTGATAACAATTGTTCCCAGTTTCACGATTGATTAATTTCATGAGGACCTTCCCCTGATAAACAGACAGATTGGTCACTTTATCAGCAAAGTCTCTTTTCAATTCTTTCTCTCTAGACTTAATAATTTGCTTTCTTAATTTTTCATCCTGCACATTGGCTAATTGTGCGTTCACTGATCGTATAACTTTACTTGCTGTTACAGCATAAGGATAAGTCACATACACCGCATTGCGCAATCTTGTCCAATTTTTCCAGTAGTTTCTTAAAGCATTCGTTTGAACTGCAGACACTAAGACCGTAGGCAACCAAGATTGAGGAATCGTGTCACCCTCTGGCGTAATATAAGCTTCCACTCTAACTGTATCATACTGACTCGTCTGTGCAAAAAGCTGATTTGGCAAGCTCGTTGTCATTACAAATAGTAGTATACAAAAGATGGTTCTCATATGCATTGATACACTAATATACAAAAAGTAACCCTATTTCTTAAATCGATAATAGGCCCCCATCATGAATCCAATGGTCGTCACTATCACACCCAACCATAATAAATTGATCCAAGGGAACTCATAGACTTTTAAAGTAATGAGGTTTGTTAAAGCAGTTGACTCCTTCACCCCTATTTCTAAAATGCCTTTTTCTTGGTCAATCACTTTATTAAAACTCAATACTAAATTCTGCGCCTTTACTGTATCCACTTTCGAATTGAGGTTCAAACCTTCTAATAAAATTCCAGGTTCTGCGACATATTTTAAACCTTCTTTTGAAACTACATTCAATTGTAATCTCAATTCATTCACACCAGCAGGTCTGTCACCTGGAGGATTCACATTCACTTTCTCTAGTTTAATATAACCATTGCTATAAAAAATAGAATCTCCTACAGTAATATTAATAGGCTTGAAACTTGTGGTATCTTCCTCTGTATGGTCTTGGAAAGAAGTCACGTACACAAAAATATCTTTGTGTAAATAATGCTTCGAAGATGGATTGGCAGAGAAGCCCTCCATACCTTTATTATTTTTTAACACATCTGGATACAATTTAAAAGTCTCTCCAGTTTTCTTTTCCTTAAAATTCAATTCAAAATATCTTTTTCCAATCGCATCAAATGTATCTCTTTCATAAGTCACATTGTATTTGCCCATATCTGTTTCAATGGTTTCAAATAAAGTTAAGTTTTCTCTTGGGTCGCCTACAGGACTATTTTTTTGCGTGGAGTCTACTCTTAAAGGACTTATCCCTGTTGTATTGTAGCTCAAAGTGGTTTTGTTTGCAGAAGATATAAATATACCTGCCAATACCAAACCAAATCCAATATGTCCAATGGATGAACTCGCTGATTTTAATTTTCCTTTTAGGACCACAGACCAATAAGCAATATTACCAACGATTGCGAAAACAGAAGTTACAATAGCAATGTAAATAGCCCCTAAAAATCCAGCGCCTTTGTCGTGGTAAGCAACACCTACAAAAATAAAAATAACTGCACTAATTATGATAGTGATGATAGATGGCCAGATCATTTGTTTTTTGAAATAAGCTAAAGGGGTTGTTTTGTATTTCAAAAACTGACCAATTGCTGTCAATGCACCAATGATAATTGCCACAAATATTTGTACCTGGTTGTGCGCAAACTCTGGATCTTCTGGTGGTGCAATTTTAGTATCGAAGATTTTATTGAATACCGGTGTCGAAGTCTTAATAATAATCACCGCCGCAGAAAGCACAAGGACTAAAGAACCAATCAACATCCAAAATTCTCTGCTATCAATCGCATCTTCCTTCTCAGGTTCTTGCATGTGTTTGTAACGCACAAAATATAACACAAAGAATGGAATAACAAAGATGAATAAGAAAAATAATAACTGCCCATTCATACCTAAATCAGTGAAAGCATGTACAGAGGTATCTCCCAAAATGCCACTTCTAGTTAAGAAAGTAGAATACACAATTAATAAGAAACTAATGCCAAGGAATAAATAAGTGGCTTTCAAACTTGCACCTGTTTTATTATAAATCATGGCCGTATGAATACCAGCCACCAAAGTCAACCATGGCACTAGAGAAGCGTTCTCAACTGGATCCCATGCCCAATATCCACCAAAGGTTAAACTCTCATATGCCCAAGCAGCACCCATCATAATTCCTAAACCCAAAATACCGGCCGAAAAATTAGCCCAAGGCAAAGCAGATTTAACCCAATTATGTTCCTTCTTTAATAAACCAGCAACAGCATAAGCAAATGGAACAATCGTGCTAGCAAATCCTAAAAATAAAATAGGCGGATGAATGACCATCCAGTAATTCTGTAATAATGTATTTAAGCCTGTACCATCTTTTAAAAGTTGCACATAATCTGGTCTGGACAAAATTGGCCAATTCATTTCATGTCTCAATAAAATAAATGGACTAGATCCAATTTTCACATCAAACACATATAAGCCAATCACCATGGAGGCGAGCATCAACTGGGCAAAGCTAATCACCATCATCACACCAGCTTCGTGTGCTTTGGCTGTCTTTATCAAAATCAAACCTAAGAATGCATGCCAAAAACTCCACAATAAAAAACTGCCTTCCTGTCCTTCCCAAAAACAACTTAATAAATACTCAAATGGTAAATTTTTATCACTATGCGTATAAGCATATTTATATTCAAACAAATGATTGTAGATCACATAAAATAAAACCACAAAACTTCCAACCACTGTCAATGCCTCAATCAAAAATGCCGTTCTTGCTAATTTTTTCCAACTTGCTTCCACCACCATCTCTTTGGCATAAAATGCTTTAGCAAATGAAAATGTAGCCACCAAAGAAGCTACAAAAGATAAGATGGATAAAAAATAACCTATTTGACCAGGTAACAAATGTTCCCCAATAAACTGAGTTGACTGCATGTTGTAATTTTGATTAGTTGGTAATGGTTACCGGTTGCTCTTTCATTGCATCTGGATTGTCCTTGTATTTAGAAGGGCATTTCATCACAATTGAGCTACACTCAAAAGCATCCCCCTGAACACGTCCTTTCAACACCAAACGTTCAGACTTCTCCATATCTGTGGGCATGGTATTTCGATAAACCACTGCAATTTTACCCCCCAAGCTATCTTCTACATTAAATTTTAAGAGATTAGGATCTTTTACTGGATCGTATTGAACAGGTACAGATTTATCCATTTTTACGATCAAATTCACATATTTCCCTTCTTTTTGCTTTGCAGAAGCAACTGTTTCATAGCTACTTAAATCGCCTGTATAGCTTATTAACACTACAATTGCTGCAGCAATTAAGACCAATAAAATAAGATGTGTTTTCTTCATACTGCAAAGTTAACTAAATGGCCTTAAATTGCATCAAATTTTACGCATCTCATAAACTTCAATTATGCGCCTTTTTGACTATATCATTGTTTGCAAAAGTCCCGATTTTAAGAACGTAGACCGTGTTAGTCAATTGATGCTTTTGATCACCTTAATGGCACTTTCTTATGCACTCTATGCGGGTTTATATCCAAGTCCTACCCTTTTAATTGCCATCATGACTTCGGTGGCTAGTTGGTGGATATTTTGCGTCTATCAAAAGATTAAAGGAGGCGTCCCTTATTACCGATTAGGTTTGGTTTTTGCTTCTTGGGGATGGTTTCTACTACCAAACGCTTTGTTGATAGCTGGCGTGTTCCTTATTGCAGCGCTTTTTGAGCGTCAAGTGAAATTTCCATATGAATTAGCAGTGGACCCTGCTGGTGTCTTAGTGAACACCTTCCCAAAAAAACTATACCCATGGGCAGAAATCAATAATATGTTGATTAAAGACGATTATATTACAATCGATTTCAAGAACAATAAATTGATCCAAAAACAAATCAACGAACCTGTAACCGAAACGATCAAAAACGAATTCAATGCTTTTTGCGCGGAGCAACTAGCTAAAACCAACTAATTATGGCACTAACCGAGTCCCCTTATTTATTGTATTCAGACGGCGAAGGCAACATCTTTGAAGATGAAACCTTGTATGTGGTTGGCAGGGCTGGATGGGATGCCTACCCAATTCCAGAGGAAGACTGGATTCCTTTACCTGAAGGTGGAAGCTTATATGAATTACCAGGCCGAAGAGGGATTGGTATTGATGTAGATAGCGGTGAAATGCGTTTATGTGAAAAAGGATGGGCTGTAGCTGCTTTCATCCCTCCTGCTCATACTGGATTGTATATTGCAGCTTATGAATCTTTACCTGAGGCACCATTGTTACCTTTATTTTGTTACACCGCTGTGGGTTGGTTAGATGGTATCAATTATGTACCAGCAGTAAGAATTGAACAAGATATTCGCCAGGATTGTGAAGGCTATGACCAAGAAACGATTGACTACGGTGCAGCACATTTATTAAAAACATATGGCGAGAATAGATTGGTACAACACCTGATGCAAAACTGTTGTATGACCTATCATTGTCCAGCAGCAAGAAATTTTGCAATGGGAAGATGGGAATGTCCCATCCCTATTTCACCTGCTTGTAATGCAAATTGCATTGGTTGTATTTCTTTTCAACCAATCGAGGAAGAAATTGTTTCCAACCAAGAACGTTTATCGTTTAAACCAACTGCAGCCGAAGTAGTAGAATATACGGTACCACATTTAATGTCGGCACCATTCCCAATTGTAAGTTTTGGTCAAGGTTGCGAGGGCGAGCCATTGTTAATGTGGGAGACGATTAAAGAAGCGATTATTGAAATCAGAAAACATACGGATAAAGGCAGTATAAATATCAATTCAAATGGTTCTAATCCTAATGCAGTTGCTGCACTAGCCGCTGTTGGTTTGGATAGTTTAAGAGTTAGTACGAATTCTGCTAGACCTGAAATTTACAATGCCTATTATCGACCAAATAATTACACTTTTCAAGATATTGTTGAAAGTTTAAAAGTCATGTCTGCCGCAGGCAAATGGACAAGCATCAATTATTTTGTTTTTCCTGGCATGACCGATACGGTTGCAGAATATGAAGCACTTAGACAATTGATCAAAGACACTGGATTAAAAATGATCCAGTGGCGTAATTTCAATATCGATCCAGATTGGTACCTAGGAAAAATTGGTGTGACAGAGCCAGGTGAGATCATGGGCGTAAAACAAATGATGGAATTAATTAGAGAAGAATTTCCTGATTTAAAATTTGGCTATTTTAATCCACCTATCGAACGTATCAAAGGTGATTATGCTACTGAATTTGCACATCATTAATATGGATCAATTTTGAAAAGACATTACAACAAAGAAGTTCAAATAGGCACGATCCTTGCCATTACTGCATGTGTAATATGGTCTGGAAATTTTATTGTTTCTAGGTATGCAATTCAATTGGCTGGCCCAATTAGTCTTGCATTTTTTAGATGGTCTATTGCAACTATTACAATGCTTCCTTTTGCGATCAATAATTTCAAAAGAGAAAAGCAATTATTCAAAAATAATTTTAGTTATTTTTTCTGGATGGCATTGGTAGGTGTTGCTTTATACAATACGATGATCTACCAAGCTGGACATTCAACCACAGCCATCAATATGGCATTATTTGGATCAACGATTCATCCAATTGTTGCTACTTTACTTGCAGCATGGCTAGTGCAAGAAAAATTGAATTGGAAAAGTATCGCAGGGATTGTATTAGGCATTATGGGCATTTTAGTTTTATTAAGTAAAGGGGAGCTCAACACTTTGCTACATTTTAGAATTGCGACAGGTGATTTGTGGATGATAGGTGCTGGAGTATGTTTTGGCACTTACAATGTATTTGTTCGTAAAAAACCAATTGGCATTTCAAACAATAGTTTTTTACTTGTGCTTTTTGCAATAGGCACTATTCTTTTATGCCCTTTTGCAATTTATGAAATGAATTATATCCAACCAGTTCATTTTAACAACCAGCTTTTATTCATTGCTTTATATCTTGGGATAGGCAATTCAACTATTGCCTATTTGTTGTGGAATAATGCTATTCACAGAATGGGATCTGCAAAGACTGCCTTATTTGGTACTTTAATTCCATTTCTGAGTTCTATTGAAGCACTATTTGTTCTGAATGAACAATTTAATTTTTTTCAAATCATTAGCGGTGTGATTATTATCTCTGGAATTGTGATCAACACCTGGCCATCAAAAATAAAACATGGAACTTAGTACGATTCTATTTTTATGTTTGATTGCCTTTTTAGCAGGCTATGTAGACGCTATAGTGGGCGGCGGCGGATTAATACAAGTTCCAGCGGGACTGATTATGATGCCAACACAAGCCGTATCAACAGTCATTGGCACACTCAAAGTACCCTCTTTTATTGGCACTTGTTTTGCAACCTATCAATATTTGCAAAAAGTTAAAATTCCACTTTTAAGAATACTTTTATTTACAAGCATCGCATTTACTGCAGCTTTTTCTGGTTCTTTATTATTAACTAGAATGAGTAGTCAGTTCATGAAACCAGTGATCTTTTTTGTATTACTTGTAATGGCAATTTATACATTTACAAAAAAAGACCTTGGTCAATCTTTGCAAAAAGAGGATATAAAGTATGCTACACTCAAAGGCGTAATGATTTGTCTTTTCATTGGATTTTATGACGGCTTCATTGGTCCTGGTGCTGGAAGTTTATTTGTATTAGCATTTATTTCCATTTTGGGATACGACTTCTTACACGCCAGTGCCCATGCAAAAATTGTAAACCTTTCTACCAATCTTGGTTCCTTGATCCTATTCATAGGCAAAGGGGTAATCCTTTGGCCGGTAGCCATCCCAATGTCAATATGTAATGCTACTGGTGGATTTTTTGGTTCCAGAATGGCTTTAAAGAAGGGTAACCAATTTATTCGTAAAATTTTCTTAATAGTGATTGTAGCCACTTTGCTTAGATTGGGATATGACGTTTTTTTGCATTAATTTTAAACTATGCAATTGAGTTTTGAACAAGAAAAGAATATTAAAGCTGCTGTGTATACAGGTGTGATTTGCTTTGCGCTTTCATTGATCTTTTTTGTATTCAAATTTCAGGAGCCTGCACCTACAGTGGTTCCACCATTGCCTGAATATATGGAGGTGAATTTAGGCAATAGCAATACTGGTGCTGGAGAGATACCGCCAATGTCAAAAGAAGCGCCTGCTCCAGAACAAGGCTCCACGAGAAGATCCGCTAAAGTAGCTGCTAGTAATACTGCAAAAATTAATACCGTTTCCAACGATCCAAACGACGAAGCAATTCGTTCTGGAAAAGTAAAAACAAATGCAAAAAATAATCCTGTTCCTATTCCTGCTAAGCCAAAAGCCTTAATGGGAAAATATGCAGGTGGCAATGGTGCTGGCGGAAACAATCAAGACAGTTACAATGCAGTGAAGGACCAAGGCATTGCTGGTGGCAAAGGAGATCAAGGTGTGGAGAATGGCTCCATCAATGGCAAAGCCTTTACTGGCAGTGGAGGACCTTTTGTAACCAAAGGCGACAGAAGAGTTACAAAGACCTATTCATTCAATGGAGATGTGCCTCCTGCTACCATTTATGCAGAAATAGAAGTGAATCCAAATGGTGTAGGAAGGTTTATCCAAATTTCAAGAGGCTCCTCCTCCAACGATTCAAAATACAAAAGAGCGATTGTGGAATACTTGACAAAAATTAATTTCAATTCGGCTGATCATAGTTCAATTGTGACGGTGAAATTCAAATTTGATATTCAATAAGCCCCCAATTTGTATGCGGTATCAAGAAACGATTGACTATTTATATACTAGGCTACCTATGTTTAGTAGGATTGGTGCTGCTGCAATCAAACCGAATTTAGACAACACCATTGCAATTTGTAAATTTCTTGGACATCCAGAAAAGAAAATAAAAACGATACATATAGCAGGCACCAATGGTAAAGGTTCCACAAGTCATATGCTTGCATCCATCTTTCAAGAAGCTGGCTATAAAACAGGATTGTATACTTCACCACATCTTTATGATTTTAGAGAGCGTATTAAAGTTAATGGTCAAATGTGTCCTCAAGATTTCGTGATTGACTTTACCAAAAAAATAAAACCTTGTATCGAAAAAATAGAACCTTCTTTTTTTGAAATCACAGTAGGCATGGCTTTCGATTATTTTGCAGCAGAAAAAGTGGATATCGCAATCATTGAAACAGGATTAGGAGGCAGACTTGACAGCACGAATGTGATTAGCCCAGAACTATCCATTATTACAAATATTGGTTTCGATCATATGGCTTTGCTTGGAAATACATTAGAAGCCATTGCATCAGAAAAAGCCGGGATCATTAAAAATGCTACCCCCGTTGTGATAGGCGCATTAGATCCTGCTACAAAAAAAGTATTTGAAGACAAGGCCAATAAAGAAAATGCGCCTATTTATTTTGCAGACGATTTTATTGAATTTAAAAGCTTCCAAAACAATTGGCAAAATGCATTATTTGAATTCAATCAACCCCTTATTCATTTATTAGACGCGCCACTATTCCCAAAAAACTTTACCATCACCTGCGACCTGCCTGCAAAATACCAAGCTAAAAATTTAAAAACGGTTTTGGTGGCCACGCAATTGCTTTCAACGATGGGCTGGAAGCTTACAGCGAATAAAGTATTAAAAGCATTGTCACAGGTTAAAAAAAATAATGGCTTAATGGGCAGATGGGAATGTATTCAAGATAGCCCAAGAGTGATTTTAGATGTGGCACACAACGAACATGGTATTCATGCACTATTAGAACAATTGGCTTCCTTGCATTATCCACAATTACATATCGTTACTGGGATGGTGAAGGACAAAGATGTGCAAGCTGTGCTTCAATTACTTCCTAAAAATGCATTGTATTATTTCACGCAATCACATATTCCAAGGGCATTGCCTGTAGATGAATTAGCAGCACAAGCCGATGCAATTGGATTAAATGGACATTCGTTTGAAGATGTGGATATTGCTTTAAGTGCCGCCATAAAAAATGCCAACCAGCAAGATTTAATACTTGTGATTGGCAGTGTATTTTTAGTCGCTGAAGTAGACAGAACAAAATTTTTATAAAATTACCAACCTTTATTGGCTCTTAAAGTAGTGATATGCGCTACATGATGCTTTCCATGCCATGCATAGATGGCAAACAAATCCCATAAACTTACTTCGGCATTTCTACCAGGATGAAATAATTTTCTTTGCCATTGTTCTTCTGTTAAACTCGCTAATAAATTAGCCCATCTTTCATGCAATGCATGCAATAAAGTCATAGAATAATTAATTGGTGTATCCAATGCGTCTGCCATCGATACCCACTTATTTTCATCGTATGCTTTTATCGTTGGTACTTCTTCGGTCAGTCCTAATTTAAATCTTGCAAAGGCATTCATATGGCTGTCTGCAATATGATGCACTAGCTGTTGTACCGTCCAACCGCCCTCTCTATAAGGTGTGTCTAAATGTACTTTATCTAAATTCAGTACGGCCATTTCCACATCTTTTGGTAAATGTCTAATTGCATTGATCCACTCATTTTTAGTGGCTTCTGAATAAGATTTCATTTCATACTTTCCAATGGGATACTTTGGGTCTGTTGTCATAAGTGTATATTTATGCTTCTCTTAATTGTTTTCCAGTCATATGGATAAAAACATCTTCCAAATTCGCCTTCTTCACTTCTTTTACTTTTTCAAATCCACTCTCCACCAATTCGTCAATCAATTGATTTGGTGAATTGATACCAATAATTTTACCACTATCTATGATTGCAACTCTATCACATAATACTTCTGCCTCGTCCATATAATGTGTGGTGATGATGACAGTGGTACCATTGTTTCTAATTTCTAGGATCAGATCCCAAAGATTCCTTCTTGCTTGAGGATCTAAACCAGTGGTGGGTTCATCTAAAAAAATAATTTTTGGACGATTGATGAGTGTGGTGGCGATCGAAAATCTTTGCTTCTGTCCCCCACTCAATTCCTTGAACTTGGATTTTGCTTTATCTACTAAATCTACTTTAGCTAATAGTTCCATCGGATCCATCTGCATTTGATATAATCCAACAAACAAATGTATAAGCTCAGTTAAATTCAAATTAGGATAAAAGCCTGCAGTCTGCAATTGTACCCCAATGATTTTTTTAATAGCTTCTGGATCTGTATCTAAGTTCATTCCATCTACGATCACTGTCCCTCCAGATTTTTGTCTTAGGGTTTCAATGATTTCTAATGTAGTGGATTTCCCTGCACCATTAGGACCCAACAAGCCAAATATCTCTCCTTTATATACGTCAAAGCTAATGCCTCTAACTGCTTCAAAGTCGCCGTAGGACTTGGTTAAATCCTTTACCTGAATGATGGGTTCTTTCATGAATACTTGTATTAAATCGTTCTTTAGCAAAAATAACCTAACTAACTTATATTTGCCCTATCAAAATTTAGCGATATGAAGGTAGGTATTTTAGGCGGTGGACAATTGGGAAGGATGCTTTTACAAGCAGCAGCAAACTATGATTTAATTACCTATGTATTAGAGAAGGATCCCAACTGCCCAGCTGCACATTTATGCCACCATTTTTCAGTAGGCGATATTTTAGATTATGATACGGTGTATCAATTTGGTAAACATTTAGACGCATTGACCATTGAGATTGAAGCGGTGAATGTGGATGCTTTAACACAACTAGAAAAAGAAGGCGTTAAAATATATCCTACCCCAGCTGCAATTAGAACCATCAAAAATAAAATTACCCAAAAACAATTTTATGCAGACAATGAAATTCCAACTTCGAATTTTGTGATCACCCATTCAGCCGATGCGATTCAGGGGCACTTAGGACTGTTACCTGCAGTGCACAAATTAGCAGAGGGTGGATATGATGGCAAAGGTGTTCAAGTGATTGAAGATGAAAAATCCATTTCATTGGGCTTTAATGCGCCAGCTGTTTTAGAAGAAAAAGTAAAAATTATAAAAGAATTGGCATTGATTGTAGGCATGAATGCAAAAGGTGAAACAGTCATCTTCCCTCCTGCCGAAATGATTTTTGACCAAGTCTATAATTTATTGGACTACCAATTAAGTCCTGCAAAAATAGAAGAGAAGCAACTTTGGAAAGCAGAAGCGATTGCAAGAAAAGTGGTTCAATCTTTGAAGAGCCCTGGACTTTTTGCTATTGAATTATTTGTAGACCAAAATGGAGAAATACTTGTTAACGAAACCGCGCCAAGAGTGCATAATAGCGGTCACCATACTATTGAAGCCAATTACTGTAGTCAATATGATATGTTATTAAGAATCATTTTAGATTACCCTTTAGGCAGCCCTGCACCTATTTTGCCAAGTGCCATTGTGAATCTAATTGGAGCAGAAGGATTTAGTGGAGACGTGGTGTACGAAGCTTTAGACGAAGTGCTGAAGATGGAGAATGTATTTGTGCATCTATATGGAAAAACCACTACCAAACCAGGCAGAAAAATGGGGCATGTCACCATTATGAGCAATGACTACCAGGACCTAACACATAAAGCGAATAAAATTAAGCATACCCTCAAAGTCATTTCTAAATAGGTCCTGACTTATTCGCCACTTGATAAACTTGATGCCTTAAGCTTTGTGTCAACCAGTTTTTTCTTTACAGCAAGGTTTCTGAAATAACCAATTCCAATAATACTTTTAGTTTGTAGACCAGGTGATTTTTTATTTGGTCCAAATATGCGGATCTTATCGTCATAAATCAAATCCAAATTATAAGTCGCTGAGAAGTTTTTATTGATTTTGAAGGTAAATAAATTGGTCATGAAAAAATTGACATTCTCAGGCTTATCATAATAATTAGAGAAGAAATCCGCACGACCTCTGTAATTAATATTTGTGGCTATGGCTTTACTTAAGTTCACAGTCACAAATAAACCTGTTTCTCTTTTTATCATCCTACCTGTATCCACACCATATTTTCCTAAGTTGGATAATGTTTTGTTTAAAACCAATGTGGTTCTTGATGTCAAAGGAGAAAAGAAAATCGAAAAATTATTATTTGGCTTATAATCCAACCCTGCAGAAATAATCATGTAAGCAGGTGCAAAAAATGAAGAGGTGAAATTTGCTTTTGTGCCGCTAAAACTATATCCATCAAAAAGTTGAGAACGAAAATTAAATAAACCAGAGACATACCATTTCCCCACTGTGTCCATCTTGTAACCATATTTGCTTAGTAGGTCTAAACGGTCATCATTCTTCCTACCGCCTTGTGAGGTGGACTGAACAAATCCAAGATTGACATCAATATTATTGTCCCAAGATTGACGTTCTTTTTTATAGAAGGCAAAATAATTAAAGAAACTATTGATTGTCATATTGAAATTATCCCCTCCAGCAGCCCAGTTGCTCAATGAACTTTGTGATACATTCAAATTGTACAGCCCCCCATGCTTCCAGTTCCAGTTACTCGTATCGGTATCTTTTTTTATACTTCTTGATGTTTCAGATCTCAATTTTGCCACCACCAAGTCTTGCGCATGTAGGCTGATCAAGCAAAAAACAGTCAATAATAGAAGTACTCCTTTGAGCATGGGCAAATTTTTATAAATATACAAACTACTCAATAATCGATTGATTAATAGGTTTATATAAAATTAATTGCCATATATGTCGCATGATTTTAATCATTTGTATATCAAAGGATTAGGAATTTTGTCTGACAAGTTGACACATAAAAATATTTTGACTAAGTTTGCAGTTCAAATCAAGTGCATGGAACCCGATTTACTCATAGATAAAACCCAGGATGAAGCTAGACAAGGCGAAGCCTATGCGAGTCAAGCTAATTCGGCGGTATTCGAAAAGCATTTCTATGTAGAAAGTTATGGCTGTGCAATGAACTTTGCTGACAGTGAAGTGGTTGCAGCCATATTAGAAAAGAATGGTTTTGGTGGCACCAAAAATATTGAAATCGCAGATTTAATCCTGATCAATACTTGCTCTATTCGTGAGAAAGCTGAGCTAACCATTCGCAAGCGATTGACAGAATTTAGGAGATTAAAACAAGCCAACCCTGGGGTTTTAGTGGGTGTACTGGGTTGTATGGCGGAAAGATTAAAAGCCCAATTATTAGAAGAAGAAAAATTGGTTGACTTAGTGGTTGGTCCGGATGCTTATAGAACCCTACCCGACCTGATTGCCAATGCAGGCACTGGCCATAAAGCGGTGAATGTTTTATTAAGTAGAGACGAAACCTATGGTGATATTGCCCCCGTTAGATTAGACAACAATGGCATTAGTGCTTTTGTATCTATCATGCGTGGTTGTAATAATATGTGTAGTTTTTGTGTAGTGCCTTTCACAAGAGGACGTGAGCGTAGCCGAGATGCATTTTCTATCCTTGCAGAATGTAAGGACTTATTTGAAAAAGGATACAAAGAAGTTGTTTTATTAGGCCAAAATGTAGACAGTTACTATTGGAACAATCCAGAAAATAATGCAACGACTACTTTTGCTATGTTACTCGAGGAAGTGGCTCAAATTGACCCAAGCCTTCGCGTTAGATTCAGCACTTCTCATCCAAAAGATATTACGGACGAAGTCTTACATACTATTGTTAAGTATGATAATATTTGCAAACATATCCACCTGCCTGTACAAAGTGGCAGTACAAGGATGTTGCAATTAATGAACAGGACTTATACCAGAGAATGGTATATGGCTAAAATTGACCGCATTCGTGCTTTACTACCAAATTGTAGTATTACTTCTGATATCATCGCAGGATTTTGCACCGAAACAGAGGAGGATCATCGAGATACACTAAGCCTTTTAGAATATGCCAAATACGATTTAAGCTATATGTATTTTTATTCTGAACGTCCAGGCACATTGGCCGCGAGAAGGTATGAAGATGATGTAGACTTAGTCACCAAAAAAAGAAGGTTACAAGAAATTGTGGATGCACAATGGACACTCTCTAATGAAAGCAATAAAAGAGATGTGGGTAGCGTATTTGAGGTGTTGATTGAAGGCAATAGTAAAAGGAATGAAGCAGAATGGATGGGCCGTACAAGTCAAAATAAGGTAGTTGTTTTTCCGAAAGGCAATTTCAATTATAAAAAAGGAGATTATGCACAAGTGAAGATTCAAGATTTTACAAAAGGTACTTTATTAGGAAGAATCGTTTAATTTTTTTATTTAATTTATTCATGCCATGGATTTACAATCATTAAAAAATAGATTCAGTATCATTGGCAATACGCCCCTACTGAATCATGCATTAAATACTGCAGAGCAGGTTGCTGCAACAGATTTAACGGTACTTATTGTTGGTGAAAGTGGTGTTGGTAAAGAGGTTTTTTCTCAAATCATTCATAGCTTATCCTCCCGAAAACACAATCCATTTATTGCTGTTAACTGCGGCGCAATCCCAGAAGGCACGATTGATTCGGAATTATTTGGTCACGAGAAAGGTTCATTCACAGGTGCTGTAGATAGCCGCAAAGGTTATTTTGAAACGGTGAGTGGTGGTACGATTTTCTTAGATGAGATTGGCGAAATGCCCTTGGGTACACAGGCAAGATTATTACGTGTCTTAGAAACTGGTGAATTCATTCGTGTAGGTTCTTCTAAAGTACAAAAAACAGATGTGCGTGTAATTGCTGCAACCAATAGAGAATTGATTGAGTTTACAGAAAAAGGAAAATTTAGAGAAGATTTATATTATAGATTGAATACGGTACCTATTCGTGTTCCATCATTGAGAGACCGCAAGGAAGATATCCCTTTATTATTTAGAAAATTCGTGGTAGATTTTGCTGAAAAATATAAAACCAAGCCCATTTATTTAGACGAAGAAGCTAGAGGACTTTTAACTGCTTATGGTTGGCCTGGTAATGTGCGTGAATTAAAAAATATTGCGGAGCAAATTTCTGTATTGAGTAAAAACGACCATATAGATGCAACACAATTGAATTCATTTTTACCAAAACATACAGCAAATAAAATGCCAATGGTAACAGGCACGCCTGTAGGTGAATTTGCCAATGAACGTGAGATTTTATACAAGCTCTTTTTTGACATGAAAAAAGATGTCAACGAGTTAAAGAAAATGTTTTTAGAGATTTTACAAAACCCAAGTTTATCTGGACAAGCTGCTCACTTTACAAAAGAAGCCATTATTAATGAATTAAAGGAAGATATTGGCCCATCGAACAGTCCAATCTCCAATGTAAGCATGCCTGGTACCGCAATGCAATTGCCGCATCATCAACCAGTGATCATTGACAATGATATGCAGAATCATTATGAAATAGAAGAGTCTTTAAATATCATGGATAAAGAAAAAGAACTAATTTTAAAGGCACTTAAAAAACATAGAGGACGTCGTAAAGATGCATCTACCGACCTTGGCATAAGTGAAAGAACATTGTACAGAAAAATTAAAGAATACGATATTGAAGAATAAATTTTACATATTAAGCTACATCAGCATTTGCTTCTTTTTTACTTCTTGTGGTATCTATAGTTTTAAGGACGCGATGATTCCTGACGATGTCAAGACCGTTAAAATTGGTTTTATTGACAATAGGGCAAAATATGTAAATCCTCAGTTGGCACCAATGCTAACAGATAAAATTTTACAAAAAATTATTGGTCAAACTAAATTGACCAGAACCAATAGTGACGATGCACATTATCAAATTTTTGCGACCATTACCAATTACGATCCTTCACAAACAGTTGGTGTAAGTGGACAAGCTGCTGCAAGTAATAGATTGACTGTAACTGTGCATGTGGTTTTAAAAAAGACATTGGAAAATAAAGAACTTGAATTTGATGTATCTCGTAATTTTGACTTTTCAGCCAATCTTACTTTGAATCAAGCAGAGAGTCAGTTAATGGATGAAATAATTCGAAGTATAACGGATGATATTTTTAATCAAATTTTTTCAAACTGGTAAGCATGAGTGCAGTAATGATCAACGATATAGTGAAACAATGGACTGGACATGCTTCATTAGAAGCCGTAGAAACGGATACCCTTGAAAAATATGCATTGGATCATCCCTATGCTCCAAGTTTGCAATTTCTATTGGCAAAGAAATACCAGATGATTGCCTCTCCTCTATTAGATGCGCAATTGTCTAAAGCAACTGCCTATTTCCCATCTAGTCTTCATGTACATTGCTTAATGCATCAAGTTGGTCAGACCAATGAACATGCCCCTGCAGATGCCAAATTAAACAGCTTACTTGACCAACAAGTAGCCCAATTCAATGAAGAAGTGGATGCATCTGCTGCTTTGGATTATGAGAAAGAAACAACAGTAAGCCTTCAGAAAGACTATTTTGCCGCACAAGGCATTGAATTAGACCTCTCTAAGCTCCCACAAGATAAATTTACCCAGCAGCTCAGAAGTTTCACTGCCTGGCTTAAAGTGATTAAAAACAAGGATGGTGTAGACCAGGCTGACCAAATTGCTTCATTGGCCCCAGATCAGGAGCAAATGATCGCTCAAATTGCCGAAAAAGCCAATGTTCCTGCCGACATTTTAACCGAATCCATGGCTGAAATATGGGAAAAACAAGGGAATTGGAAGAAAGCAATAGCCACCTATGAAAAATTAAGTTTTATTTTTCCTGAAAAATCCGTTTATTTTGCATCCCGTATTGAACATTTAAAAAATAACAAATGATAACTTTCTTCTTAATATTAATCGTATTAGCTTGCCTTGCTTTAGGATTCATGGTATTGATCCAAAACCCAAAAGGTGGTGGATTAAACGCCAATGTTGGTGGTTTGAGTAATAATTTCATGGGTGTAAAGCAAACTACAGACGTACTTGAAAAAGGTACTTGGATTTTCGCATCAGTTATTGCAGTCTTAGCAATCACTTCTACCCTATTTTTAAGTGGGAATAGCAGCAATGGAAACAGCGTAATAGATAAGGTAAATACCTCAACTACTACAAGTCCAGCAACGCAAGTAGCACCTCCGCCGCCGCCAGCTGTTATGGATACGAACAAAAAGTAATTCAACTAGAATGTGCAAACATTCTGTTAACATAGAATTTATCCCCGCCATCCCAATGGTGGGGATTTTTTTTGTATTTTAGTTGATATGAAAAAACTAGTTTCAATTTTAATTAGTGTTATTGTTTTCTATCTATTCTTTATTGTATTCGTTAAGAGTACTCATTTCAAAGGAGAGAAGGTCTATGTCGAATATCAAAACGAAGGATTGAGTCAATTTGCTGATAGCTTGGTTGCTAAAAAAATCATCTTCGAAAAAACTAGTTTTTTGCTTTTTGCTAAAGCATTAAAGGTCGAAGAAAAAATCAAGCCAGGTAAATTCCTTGTAAAAAGAAAAACCAGCGTACTAGATTTAATTAGAATGTTAAGAAACAATCAACAAGCCACTGTAAAATTGGTATTGAATAAAGTGCGTACAAAAGGTGAATTGGCAAAACTAATCTCAACTTCTTTTGAGAAAGACAGCACATCAGTTATGGCTTTTTTGAGTAACAATGACTCTTTAAGCGCTTTTTATACAGACACCACCCATTTATTTACTTTGTTGATTCCAAATACGTATGAATTTTATTGGAGTAGTTCCATGACTCAAATTTTAGGCAAATTACAAAAGGCGCAAATTCGTTTCTGGAGTCAAAACAACCGTATTCAAAAAGCAGCATCTAAAGGCTTGGGACAAGATCAAATCTACACATTGGCTTCGATTGTCGAAGAAGAAACCAACTATGACTCAGACAAATCCTTAATTGCAAGTGTTTACCAAAATAGGTTGAACAAGCAAATGCCTTTACAAGCATGCCCTACTATCAAATATGCCATGCAGGATTTTACAATCACACGTATTTATGAAAAATATTTATCTAACGCATCTCCATACAATACTTACCGTGTAAAAGGTTTACCTCCTGGCCCAATTTGTACCCCAGCGCCTAAAACCATTGACTTAGTATTGGATGCCCCTAAAACAGATTATATTTACTTTGTTGCCAAAGCCGACTTTAGTGGTTATCACCACTTTAGTAATAACTATGCCGAACATGATAAATATGCAAAGGAATACCAGAAAAAACTAGACGAGTTCCAAGCTAAGAAAGCCCAAGAAAAAAATCCTTAATTAATTCAATTTTAAATACCCCCATAATTTCTTGAAAAAAATAGTTCAATACCTTCAAATTCCATTGCAGTTTGCAAAGCAGAAAGCGAAGCGTATTGTCATTCCTGGATTCCAAGAAGTGAACTTATTTCAAGTGATTCAGTTTTTATTCAAACAATTGAATACGATAGGGCTCTATGATCGTGCTTCTGCCATATCCTTTAATTTAATTATGGCATTGCCTGCAGGATTCTTATTTTTATTTTCGATCATTCCCTATTTCCCTAAAAGTTTAAAAATTAAAAAGCAGATTCTTTCCATCTTTAAAGACATCTCACCTAATTCAAGTACCTATCGATTTATTTTAGATATTATCAATGACCTATTAAGTCAACACGTTGGTATCTTTTCTTTTGGTTTTCTTTTATTATTATTTTATGCTTCTAATGCCATGACTGGGATCATTCGAAGTTTCGATAAATCCATTATGCAAAACAAACCCTTCTTTTTACATCAAAGAATGAGGGCGCTTCGATTAACATTGATTTTAATGTTACTTGTTTTTGCTAGCTTATTGGTATTGATTGGGCAGGATCAGTTAACAACGCTCTTGAGAGAACTATTCGATATCAAAAGAAAAACTATTTTACCTTATTGGAACAGCATTCGATGGGGCATCATTGTTTTACTTTTATTTTATGGCAATGCCTTTATTTACAAATATGCCCCACATGTGAAAGAAAAATGGGCCCTGCTATCTCCTGGAGCCATCCTTTCTACTACATTAATGTTAGTAACCACCTTGGGCTTTTCATACTGGGTCAATAATTTTGGAAGCTATAGTAAAATTTATGGCTCAATAGGAACCGTACTTGTAGTCATGACCTTGATCTATATTAACGCACTTATTTTGTTGATTGGATTCGAGTTAAACGTGAGTATTGAAATACTCAAAAAAGAACAAGATCAGATAGACTACTTTAACTAAAAAAATGAGCCTCTTTTGGGAGACTCATTTTATATTCAAATTGCATTAATTTTCAAATAAGATCAATTTTATTTATTGGCCATATCTGGTATTTCAGCCACTTTATACGCACCTGCATCCAATTTCGCTTTGGTCTCACTAAATGCTTTTAAAGTTAAATCAATCTCCTCCTGTGTATGCACTGCAGTAGGAATTAATCTGTAAATGATATGTCCTTTTGGAATCACAGGATACACTACAATAGAACAGAAAATTTTATAATTCTCTCTGATATCCATAACCATCGCAGTGGCTTCTTCTACGCCACCTTTCATATACACTGGAGTCACTACAGAATCTGTTTTACCAATATCAAATCCTCTTTCTTTTAACCCATTTTGTAATGTCAATGCATTCTTCCACAAATTTGCTTTTAATTCTGGCTTTGATCTTAACAATTCTAAACGTTTTAAATTACCGACCACATATGGCATTGGTAAACTCTTTGCAAAGATCTGTGAACGAATATTGTAACGGATATAATCAATGATGGTTCTTGGTCCAGCCATGAAAGCACCAATTGATGCCATACTCTTAGCAAATGTGGAGAAATATAAATCAATTTCATCTTGACAACCTTGTGCTTCACCAGCGCCAGCGCCAGTTGTACCTAATGTACCAAATCCATGTGCATCGTCTACTAATAAACGGAATGGCACTTTCTTTTTTAATGCAGCAATCTCTTTTAATTTACCTTGATCACCCGCCATACCAAATACACCTTCAGTGATCACTAAAATACCACCAGATTGTTGTTTGTCTACCAATGCTTGTGCTCTCATTAATTGTTTTTCGCAATCATCTACATCGTTGTGTTTAAAAACAAATCGGTGACCTGGAATCATTCTCAAAGCATCGATGATACATGCATGACATTCTGCATCATACACCACTACATCATGACGACCACAGATCGCATCAATGGCACTCATAATCCCTTGGTATCCATAGTTCATCAAAATTGAATCTTCCTTATGTACAAATGCAGCTAATTCTTTTTCTAATTGTTCGTGCAAGTCACTATTTCCACTCATCATTCTTGCACCCATCGGTAATGCTAAACCATACATAGCAGATCCGTCAGCATCTGCCTTACGCACTTCTGGATGATTGGCTAATCCTAAGTAATTATTAAGACTCCATACAATCATTTCTTGACCTCTAAATTGCATCTTAGAGCCTATTTCTCCTTCTAGTTTAGGAAATGCAAAATAGCCATGTGCTCTTTCACGATGTTGACCAATTGGTCCGTAGTTTTTAGTCAGCCTTTCAAATATATCTGCCATAGGTTTCTAATTATACCTGCAAATTTAATAATTTTTTGGCTTTAATAGGCTATAATTATCCGTAATTTGCAGTCTTAAATTCATGTGAACATGCGTATTTACTCCATTTTATGCTTTTTACTCCTGTCTTTTGTAAGCATTGCACAAGCCCCAAAATCAATCTCATCAATCTCATCAAGCAAACCTAAATTAATTGTAGGTATTGTAATTGATCAAATGCGCTGGGATTATATCAATCAATTTAAGGCGCATTTCACATCCCAACAAGGCTTTATGCGCTTTGTGAATGAGGGTGCTAGTTGCAATAATAACTTTATTCCCTACGTTCCTACTGTTACGGCATGTGGACATGCTGCAGTCTACACTGGCTCAACACCAGCAATACATGGGATTACTGGCAACCAATGGTATGACAACTATCAACAAAGGACGGTCTATTGTGTAGAAGACCCAACCGTAGTTTCTGTAGGTGTGGAAGGCAGTCCTGCCGGTAAAATGAGTCCAGTAAATGTTTGGACAACAACGCTTGGGGATGAGCTTAAATTGGCCAGTAATTTTAAAAGTAAAGTATACGGTATCTCCATTAAAGATAGAGGTGCAATCATCCCTGCTGGTCATAGTGCCGATGGGGCTTTTTGGTATGATAGTAAATCAGGAAATTTTATTAGCTCCACCTATTATGGTAAGAGCTTACCTAAATGGGTGAACGAATTCAATGGTCAGCATAGAGTGGACAGTTTATATGCAAAGGGATGGAACCTAAGTTTAGCTAAATCTGTCTACGAAGCAAATTGTGATGGGGATATAAACGCTTATGAATCCACTCCATTAGGTGCCGAACAAAAAGGTTTCCCTTATTCCTTATCTCAATTTATTGGCAAGGATTATGGTAAAATCTCCTCTACCCCATACGGCAACAATATTGTGATGGAAATGGCAGAAAAAGCTTTGTTGAATGAGCAGTTAGGTAAGGATGATATCACAGACTTATTGGCGATCAGTTTTTCTTCCCCAGATTATATTGGTCATTCATTTGGTCCAAATTCTTGGGAAACCTTGGACGGCTATATCAAGCTAGATGCAGTGATTGCTCAGCTATTTGCAAGATTAGATCAGCAGGTTGGAAAAAACAATTACACTGTGTTTTTAACAGCAGACCATGCTGTTGCCAATATTCCTGACTTTTCTAAAAAGCATAAAATTCCAGGTGGATTGATCAGTGAATCAGGCATTAAAAAAGAATTAGGACTATTATTATTAAAACAAGGCTTGAGTGATAAATTAATTACTGCGATCAATGAATACAATATTCATTTTAACCATCCTTTAATGGATAGTCTTGGCGTTACGCAAGATAAATTAGTTCAAATAGTGCGCCAATATGTAGAGCTAAAACCTGGTGTATTGCAAGTTGTAGAGTCCCGTAAAGTGGCAACTGCTGCATTACCAGAGGAACTAAGAGAAAGAATTGTCAATGGCTATAATCCTCAAAGAAGTGGCGATTTGTTCATTGTGACTAAATCGGGCTATATGGATGGATATGCTACTGGAACAAACCATGGCGTATTCTATAATTATGACGCGCATATACCTTTGTTATGGTATGGTAATGGTATCAAAAAAGGACAAGTAAATTCCGTGAATTATATGACAGATATTGCGCCTACAGTAACCACCCTTTTAGGTATTCAGATGCCAAGCGGTGCTATTGGTAAGCCGATTTTAGAGGTATTGAAATAAGAATTTACCCTATTTAACTAAAAAATTGAGTTAAATGATAAGATTTGACCCTTATTTTTTAAATGGATTGCTTAAATTGCATTTAGAAAAATGATTCAAAAAACCAAAAATAACATTATGAAAAAATTAGCTACCGTATTATTTGCATCTGTATTATTATTAGCTGCAAACACTGCTTCTGCAAACTGTGGTAAGAAAGATTGTAAAGATTGTAAGAAAGAAGCCAAAGCACATAAGTGTGATAAGAACTGTATGAAAGATGGCAAGTGTAAGGAAATGAAAAAGAAAGGATAGTCATCAAATACTTGACATTTTAACTTTTTATAAATTCATAAAAATAGCCACTCAATTGAGTGGCTATTTTTATTTAGAAAACGGATCCTGTTGAAAAATTATGCTAATCTTTTTTGCAAATTGTTATCCAATGCATCCAAGAATTCTTCTGTGTATACATAGTGTTCGCCATGCTTCACTTTATTTCCGTGCACACAAACTGCCAAATCTTTTGTCATGATACCAGACTCCACTGTTTCAACACAAACTTCCTCTAGAGCTTTAGAAAAACGAATCAATTCTTGGTTATTATCCAACTGACCTCTAAACTCTAATCCTCTTGTCCATGCAAAAATAGATGCAATTGGATTGGTAGAAGTTCTGTTTCCTTTTTGGTGCTCACGGAAGTGACGTGTTACAGTACCATGTGCAGCTTCCGCTTCCATCACTTTACCATCTGGTGTAATTAAAGTAGAAGTCATTAAACCTAATGAACCAAATCCTTGTGCAACTGTATCAGACTGTACATCACCATCATAGTTTTTACAAGCCCATACAAAATTACCATTCCACTTTAAAGCACTCGCCACCATGTCATCAATTAAACGATGCTCATAAGTAATGCCTGCATCAGCATATTTAGTAATGAATTCATTTTGATACACATCTTCAAAAATGTCTTTGAAGCGACCATCATATTTTTTTAGAATGGTATTTTTTGTAGATAAATACAAAGGCCATTTTTTTGCTAGTGCTTGGTTGAAACAAGCCCTTGCAAATCCATAAATACTCTCATCTGTATTGTACATGGCTAATGCCACACCATCCCCTTTAAAATTAAATACTTCAAACTCTTGTACAGTGCCGTCTTCACCTTCAAACTTCACAGTTAATTTACCTTTACCTTTAGTCACAAAATCTGTTGCACGGTATTGATCACCAAATGCATGACGTCCAATACAAATTGGCGCTGTCCAGTTAGGTACTAAACGAGGCACATTAGCACAAACAATTGGCTCACGGAAAACCGTACCATCTAAAATATTACGAATGGTACCATTAGGACTCTTCCACATTTGTTTTAACTTAAATTCTTGCACTCTTTGTTCGTCAGGCGTGATGGTAGCACATTTGATACCAACACCATATTGCTTGATTGCGTTTGCAGCATCAATCGTCACCTGGTCATTGGTTGCATCACGATACTCCATGCCCAAATCATAATATTTAATATCTAATTCTAAATAAGGTAAAATCAATTTATCCTTTATGAATTTCCAAATGATTCTTGTCATTTCATCTCCATCCAATTCAACAACTGGATTGGCTACTTTAATTTTTGCTCCCATATTTTAAAAAATTTTATCTGCAAATGTACAAAATGTAACTAAATAGTGCTCAGAATATTAGGCAGTTTGTTGCACAATCAACACTGGAATCTTTACTTTATGCCTTACTGATTCGATGGTCTCGCCAAAGAAATAATCCTTCCAGCCATAATGATAATGTGCGCCCATGACTAACAATTGTGCGTCAGTTAATTTTACAATTCGCACAATCTCTTTGACCCTATTTTTATAGCCTAGTACAAAATTAACTTTATAGCCATTTTGTACCAATGTTTCAGCATATTGAGCGAGTCTTTCTCTGTCCTTTCTAGATTCTTCGTCATCACTGACTTCTTCAAAATAACTAGCTGTTACACTCTCTACTACATGGATCAAAATAAGTTCTGTTCCAATATGCGCTTGTGCAATAGCCGATTTGATTAAATTGGCATCTCCAGCACTAAAGTCAACAGCAATAGCTATTCTGTCAATTGGTGCTGCCTTAGACCAATCTAATTCAACAGCTGCGCCATGCAATGCAGTTCTTTCTTGCTTTTTCTTTGATTGAATAATTGGAAAAATGACGATATAGAATAACAAAATGAAAAAGAAAAGAATCAATAAAACTAGTAAGATCTTAATCCCTAAAGGCGTTGACCCTATTAAAAATGCTTTAGTAAAATCGAATACTAAATTCGCATTCAAATACACTAAAATACTTGCGACGATCCATGATAAAATTTTCACCCAAGACTTAATCGCAAATTCGCCCATTGTATTTTTATCACTCACAAAATGAATCAATGGAATAACAGCAAAACCTAATTGGAGGCTTAATATAACTTGACTAAAAACAAGCAGCTCATCCACCCTGCCTTCACCCATGATTCCAATCACCAACACGGCGGGCACAATGGCTACAAGTCTTGTAAGGAGTCTTCTGATCCAAGGGTTTAACCTCAGATTTAAATAACCTTCCATGACTATTTGACCAGATAAGGTACCAGTGACTGTTGAACTTTGGCCAGCTGCAATTAAGGCGACTGCAAATAAGATTGGGGCTAATTTTGAGCCCAATAAAGGTGCCAACAAAGCGTGTGCATCTTCTATTTTAGCAACAGACTGATTGCCTGTTTGATAAAAAGCAGTCGCAGCTAAAATCAAAATAGCCGCATTCACAAAAAAAGCTGCATTCAATGCCACCGCACTATCAATAAAATTATACCAAAGTGACTTTTTAATACCAGCACTCGTTCTTTCGATTTTTCTAGTTTGAACCAATGCAGAGTGTAAGTATAAATTATGTGGCATCACCGTAGCCCCAATCATACCTACAGCAATATACAATGCACCTGGAGATAAAGCAGAAGGCACTAATCCCTTTGCCGCACTTGCAAAATCAGGTTTGGCAATAATCATTTCAGCAAGGAAGCTACCCCCAATAGTCGCCACCAAAACAAAAATAAATGCCTCCATTTTGCGCATGCCATAACGTTGTAATAGCATGAATAAAAAAGTATCTGTAACAGTAATGATGGTACCATACATTAAGGGCAAGCCTGTTAATAGTTTAATCCCTATAGCCATCCCCAAAACCTCGGCTAAATCGGTGGCTGCAATAGCCAACTCTGCCAGAATGTATAAACAGAAATTAACAAATTTGGGATAGGTCTCTCTATTCACTTGTGCCAAATCCAAACGCCTTACAATACCCAATCTTGCACTTAAACTTTGAAGTAAGATGGCCATGATATTACTGAGTAGTAAAATCCAAATCAATTGAAATCCAAAAGCAGCACCCCCCTGTAAATCGGTTGCCCAGTTTCCAGGATCCATATACCCCACACTGACTAAATAGGCTGGTCCTATAAAGGCAAATAATCGTCTCCATCCAGTTTTGTTTTGAACTGGAACAGATTCATGTAGTTGATCTAAGGATTTATTAAACATAATTGAAATGTAAATTTAACTATAAACCCTTTGTGAAAGGCATTTAGTTGCCTATTTTAGCAAAAAATAGAGTGCCATGCGTTATCTAAGTAATCTTTTGATCTTATTGGCATTGATTGGGTGTGCTGAAACAAAAACAGATCTGTCTGGAAATACCCCTATAAAAATAAATGATTTTAATGCTGCATTCAAGGCTATTGAATTGCCCATTCGAATAAATGATACCAATTTAGTAACCTACACAGATACTTTAGAAATTGGCAGAAAAGCCTTAGAACAATTTTTACCCGATTCTGTGGTGGAAGCTATTGTTCCTAAGCAACTTAAAAATGCAACTCTTTTTGCAGTAGGGAAAATTGAAAAGGAAACTGAATACTATTTGTTGTTAAACCATAAAGATGTCAAAAATCAAACGATATCTGTTTTGACATTTAGTAAGAAAAATGTTTTCTTAGGCTATAAAATTTTGACTGAATTTGATCTTGTACATAAAGGTTCGCAATTTTATGGTAAAACATTAATGATTAATAAGGAACCTACCTTTTTAGTAGAAGAAAATAAATTAGATCCTGAGCAAGGATTGACCAACGAAAAGAAAGGATGGGCTTACACAGAACAAGGATTCAGGTTAATTTATATGGACACCAATGTGAAGCCCGAACAAAAAGCTATATTAAATCCGATTGACACATTGCCAACACTGAATACTTTTAGTGGAGACTATGCTAGGGATAAAAAGAACTTCATTTCATTGAGAGATTTTGGGAATGCGAATAAATACCAGTTTTTCTTGCATTTTGAAAAGAAAGAAGGCACTTGTGTGGGTGAACTTAAAGGCTTATTGAATTTTAATAAAAACCAAGCCACTTATTCTGAGAAAGGCGATCCTTGTACCATACAATTCACTATCACTGGGAATATCATTAAAATCAAGGAGGATGGAAATTGTGGAAATCATAGAAATATGACCTGTTATTTTAATGACAGCTACGATAAGAAAAGAAAGCCAAAGAATAAGAAATAATCCACATTCTGCCATTGCAAACGATTGTTATTCACACATGGCTTGTCTTTGTCCAAATTTAAAGGCAAATAGGATATATTGCGGGTCAAAATAACCAAAGATCAACAATATGTCTTTTAGAAACTACCAAGTTCCTTACCCTATTAATGAAAAGTATTCCAAGAAAGCAGCATATTTCTCTATGGAGTTTGCCATCCACCAGCCATTAAAAATATACAGTGGTGGATTAGGATTTTTAGCTGGTTCACATTTAAGAAGTGCATTTGAATTAAATCAAAATATGATCGGTATTGGTATGCTATGGAAATATGGCTACTATGATCAAGCAAGGAATCAAGACCAAACATTGCAGGTTTCTTTTATGGAGAAGATGTATAGCTTCTTAGAAGATACAGGCATTAAATATCAAATTTTAATCCATGACCATCCAGTTTGGGTTAAAGCATATTATTTAGCACCTAATATTTTTTGTAGTGCGCCATTGTTTTTATTAAGTACAGATTTACCAGAGAACGATTATGTTTCTCAAACCATTACCCATAGATTATATGACGCGAACGTTGCAACAAAAGTTGCACAATTTGTTTTATTAGGTGTAGGTGGTGCAAAATTGATTGATGAATTAAATTTCAATCCAGAAGTATACCATTTAAATGAAGCGCATGGATTCTCTGCAGCATTCTATTTATTAAATAAGTACAAATCATTGGATGAAGTTAAAAAACGACTTGTATTTACTACCCATACTCCAGAAGAAGCAGGAAATGAGAAACACGATATTTACTTATGTCATAATATGGGTTATTTCTGTGGCCTAGGTTTAGACGAAGTAAGAAGATTGACTGGTATTCATGATGATCAATTTAACCACTCATTAGCTGCCCTTAGGTTTGCAAGAAAGGCCAATGGTGTATCAGAATTACATGGACACGTGAGCCGCGAAATGTGGGGCAAACACGAAGGTATTTGTCCAATTGACCATATCACCAATGCACAAAACTGGCGTTACTGGGCAGACAAGCAATTATACAAATTTGCTGAAGCTGGAGACGACGCAGGTTTCGATGACAGAAAGTGGTATTTAAAAAAGCGTGCTTTTGAAATTGTAGCCGATCAAACTGGAAAAATATTTGATCCAAATGTATTGACAATTGTTTGGGCTAGAAGATTCGCAGGTTATAAGCGAGCTGACTTCTTATCTTGGGATTTAGAAAGATTCGAAAAATTATTGTCTAACTTAAATTATCCTGTGCAAATTATATTTGCAGGAAAGCCTTACCCAGTTGACCATCCAGCTATTTCTCAATTCAATCATTTAGTTAACCTTAGCAAGAATTATAAAAATGTGGCTGTTTTAGTTGGATACGAATTGGCTTTAAGTAAGCGTATGAAACAAGCTTCTGATGTTTGGTTGAACAATCCAAGAGTACCAAGAGAAGCATCTGGAACAAGTGGTATGACTGCTGCAATGAATGGCTCTGTGAACTTCTCAACAGATGATGGATGGATACCAGAATTTATCAGCCACGGTAACAATGGATTTGTGGTGCCTAAGGCAGACTATGCCAATATGAGCACAGAAGCACAAGATGAATATGATTTAAATGAATTGTACAAAATATTAGAGGAACAAATTGTACCAATGTATTATGAGCAAAAAGATACTTGGAGACAAATTACTCAAAATGGCATGAAGGATGTTCGTTTCCAATTCGATAGCAATCGTATGGCAGATGAATACTACGAGAAAATGTATAAAATCTAATCTAACGCTTCCCAATAAGTTTTTCCCCTCCAGTATTGCATTGGAGGGGATTTTTTTATCTATTTGTTGGTCAACCTTTAAACCCTAATTTTGTTATACTATTATGTCAAACAAAATTGTCGTTGCCATCACAGGCGCCAGTGGCGCACTATACGCTAAAGCATTACTAGATAGCTTGAAGCAAATTCCTTCACAATACGAAGCGGTTGGAATCATCATGAGTGATAATGCCAAGATCGTTTGGGAGACAGAATTGGGCAACCAAGATTATTTGAATTACCCTTTTGACTTTTACCATAAAATGGATTTTAATGCACCCTTTGCTTCTGGGTCTGCGCAATACAATATTATGTTTGTCGTGCCATGTAGTATGGGTACTTTAGGCAGAATAGCTGCTGGGATCAGTGATGATTTAACCACCCGTGCTGCTGATGTGATTTTAAAAGAACGTAGAAAATTAATATTAGTCGCAAGAGAAACACCGTATAACTTAATACATATCCGCAATATGGAAACAGTGACAATAGCAGGAGGCATTATTTGTCCAGCAACACCAAGCTTCTATAGTGTTCCAAAAACATTAGAAGAAGTGGCTATGACAGTGGTTTCAAGAATGATGGATCTTGCGGGACTTGATATTAAAACTTATCGTTGGAGTACACCATCTTAAATACTTTTTAATTAAATAAAAATTGACCACAGATTCAAATATAAAATGCCCCGAATTTTACAACTCGGGGCATTTTATTATACATCTTGCAAAGACTAATCTTGCTTTGGTTCTTTAGGTGCTTTAGGTGTTTTTTCTTTTTCTTTCTTTTGTAAAGTAAAAGTCAACACAGATTTTTCCTTGTCTAAATCCCCTATCAATGTATCTCCTTCTTTCACAGAGTGATTTAAAATCTCCTCTGCCAATGGATCTTCAATATACTTTTGAATGGCTCTATGTAAAGGTCTTGCGCCAAATTGAACATCATATCCTTTATCAGCAATAAACTCTTTAGCTGCATCTGTTAAAACTAAGTTTAAACCAAGATTCACTAAGCGTGCAAGTACATGCTTCATGATAATATCAATGATTAAATAGATATTATCCTTAGTTAATGAATTGAACACCACCACATCATCAATTCTATTTAAGAATTCTGGAGAGAAAGTACGCTTTAATGCTTTTTCGATCACAGATCGGTTGTTCTCGTCTGTTTGCTCCATTCTTGTTGCGGTTGCGAAACCAACGCCATCACCAAATTCTTTTAATTGACGTGCGCCAATATTAGAAGTCATAATGATTAAAGTATTCTTGAAATCCACTTTACGGCCTAATCCATCTGTTAAAATACCATCATCTAAAACTTGTAATAAAATATTATAAATATCTGGATGCGCTTTTTCTATTTCATCCAATAAGATCACACAGTATGGTTTGCGACGTACTTTTTCTGTCAACTGTCCACCCTCTTCATAACCCACATAGCCTGGAGGCGCACCAATTAAACGAGAGACTGCAAATTTCTCCATGTACTCACTCATGTCAATGCGAATCAAAGATTCTTCTGAGTCAAACATGTTTCTAGCTAAAGCACGCGCTAATTCAGTTTTACCTACGCCTGTTGGACCTAAGAAAATAAATGTACCAATTGGTTTTTTAGGATCTTTTAATCCAACTCTATTTCTTTGAATCGCTTTTACTACTTTACCAATTGCATCTTCTTGTCCAATGACTTGACCACGCATGTCTTCGGCCATCATACGTAACTTAGTCGTTTCGGCTTCTACCATACGCTTAACAGGTATACCAGTCATCATACTAATGACTTCTGCAATATGTTCTTCATTGATTGGGAATCTTTTGTTCTTACTATCTTCTTCCCAATTCAATTTTGCTTTGTCTAGGGCTTCTCCTAATTTCTTCTCCGTATCTCTTAAGCTTGCAGCTTCTTCGAAACGTTGACTTTTAACCACCCTATTCTTTTCGTTCTTAACTTCTTCTATTTGCTTTTCTAATTCTACAATATCTTCTGGAACAGAAATGTTTTTCAAATGCACTCTTGCGCCCACTTCATCCAATACGTCAATTGCCTTGTCTGGAAGTAAACGATCCGTCATGTAACGATCACTCAATTTTACACAAGCCTCAATTGCTTCCTGATCATAGATCACACTATGATAGTCTTCGTATTTAGATTTGATATTGTTCAAAATAGTAATGGTGTCTGCCACACTTGGTGGTTCAATAATTACTTTCTGGAAACGACGATCCAATGCACCATCTTTTTCGATATGCATTCTGTACTCATCTAACGTAGAAGCACCAATACATTGCAATTCACCTCTAGCCAAAGCTGGCTTAAAGATATTAGAAGCGTCTAATGAACCGCTTGCACCACCAGCACCAACGATCGTATGAATCTCATCAATGAATAAAATAACGTCTCTGTTTTTCTCTAATTCATTCATGATAGCTTTCATGCGCTCTTCAAATTGACCACGGTATTTTGTACCTGCCACTAAAGCAGCTAAATCCAAAGAGATCACTCTTTTATCAAATAAAACACGACTCACTTTACGTTGTACAATTCTTAATGCTAATCCTTCAACAATCGCCGTCTTACCTACCCCTGGTTCACCAATTAAAATTGGATTATTTTTTTTACGACGACTTAGAATTTGACTTACTCTTTCTATCTCTGCATCCCTTCCCACAATTGGATCTAGGGCATCTTGCTCTGCTAACTTAGTGATGTCTCTACCAAAATTATCTAATACAGGTGTTTTAGATTTACTTGTTGCACTTGGCTTAGATTTTGTGCTTCCTCCAAATCCACCTCTGCCTTTTTCTTCATCAAAATCATCATCTCCTTCTTCTTGGTATTCAGAACTTGGACTTGAAGGGGAAGATGGTGAAGAACCAACCATGCCTAATTCATTGCGGAATAAATCATAGTCTACGTCAAATTGATTTAAAATTTGCGTAGCGATATTTTCCTTGTTCTTTAAGATGCTTAATAAAAGATGCTCCGTTTCGACCATGGGACTTTTCAAAGCCTTTGCTTCTAAAACAGTCACACGAATTACTTTTTCTGCTTGCTTTGTTAAAGGAAGACTATTGATATTCGCGATATTTTTACCAGACTTGTCCTTTACGGCTAGTTCGATCTCCTTTCTTAATTCTCCCAAATTCACATTCAGTTGCCTTAAGACTTTAATAGCAGTATTTTCTTGGTCACGAATCAAACCTAACATAAGGTGTTCCGCGCCAATAAAATCATTGCCTAATCTTAACGCCTCTTCTCTGCTATAAGAGATGATTTCCTTAACTTGTGTTGAAAAATTGTTATCCATATAATTTATTCGAGCTGTTATTAGATAAACGAATAATTTTACCCTAAAGTATGTGATTATGCACTATAAAATTGATACAAAAGAGAAATTCACTGTTTTAAGCTTGCTCGACCCTAATCTTAGTTCAAATCTCGTGCCAGAATTGAATGATTTGATCAAAAAATTAGGCACAAATAGCCCAAGAAACCTAGTTTTAAACCTTGAGGGGGTAAAAGACTGGGATTTAAGCATTATGGAGCTTTTGGCCCAGCATCAAGAGGTGTTTTATGACAATAATACCAGTTTTGTACTTTGTTGTTTGTCAGATCACTTACAAACCAGCCTAGATTCCACTGAATTTGGCGAAGTCATGAACCTAACCCCTACCGAAACGGAAGCCTGGGACATTGTTCAAATGGAAGAAATTGAGCGTGAATTGCTAGATAGTGACGATATGGAGTTTTCTACCCAAGAATAGCCTAAGATTTGTTAAATTCGCGCTCCTATGATTACGCCTCAAACCATTCAACAAATTACCAGCCGAATTGACATCATTGATGTGGTAGGTGAATTTGTGAAATTAAAGAAAAGAGGCACTAATTACTTAGGCAACTGTCCTTTCCACAACGAAAAATCGCCTTCTTTTACCGTTTCTCCTGCCAAAGAAATTTACAAATGTTTTGGCTGCGGCAAGAGTGGGAACACCATCACGTTTTTGATGGAGCACGAGAAGTATAGTTATGTGGAGGCTTTAAGATGGTTGGCTGCGAGATACAATATTGAAATCGAAGAAACAGAGACCAGTCCTGCTCAGAAGATAGCACAACAAACTGCAGACAGTTTATATGCGATCAATCATTTCGCAATGGACTTTTTTACCAAACAATACTGGGATAAAGAAGCTGGTGCCACCATTGCACAGAGCTATATGCAGCATCGTGGTTTTTTACGTCCCATTGTAGAAAAATTTAAAATTGGATACAACCCTTCTGAACGTGATAGCTTAGCGAAAGCCTTGATTCAAAACCAATTCAATCCAGAATTATTTGCAAGAACTGGCTTGGTTGTAGAACGCGATGGCGGATGGCAGGATAATTATAGGGACCGTATCATCTTCCCAATTCATAATACGACCGGTAAAATTATTGGTTTTGGAGCAAGACAAATTGCCAAGAATGATCGCTCACCAAAATATATCAATACACCAGAGAACGAGATTTATGTTAAGAGTCGAATTCTTTATGGTTCTTATTTTGCGAGAACTGCCATTGATAAAGCCAATGAATGTTTATTGGTAGAAGGTTACACGGATGTGGTGAGCTTACACCAAGCGGGCATTGAAAATGTGGTAGCAAGTGGTGGTACATCTTTAACCATCGATCAATTGAGATTGGTTAAAAAATATACACAGAACCTAACGATTATTTATGACGGTGATGCAGCTGGTGTGAAAGCAGCATTAAGGGGATTGGATATGGCTTTAGAGGAAGGATTGAATGTACAACTAGTATTGATACCAGACAATGAGGATCCAGATAGTTATGTCAATAAAGTGGGTCCTAATGCATTCCGTGCTTTTGTTCAGTCTGCAAAAAAGGATTTTATTTTATTCCAATTAGAAGTCCAATTAAAAGAAGTCGGCAACGATTTAAATAAAAAGAATAGTCTAGTCAATCAAATGGCGGAGACTTTAAGTAAAATCAATAAGGCCGAAGATTTTACCAAATTACAAGAGTACGTAAGAAAATGTGCTGACATCCTTCGCATTGATGAAACTGGTTTAACACAATTGGTCAACAAGTTTAAGCGTGACAAGATTGTGAAAGATGAAAAGAAGATGGCCTATGACGAAGCGGCTATTCTTATGCCTAGTTTCCAACAAGAAACGCAGGACATAGACAATATTGACCTTGTACTTGACAAGGATCTTTTACACGAAAAAAACTTAATACGATTATTGATTGAATTTGGTAACGAAGTCATTGCAGATGGCAGACTTGCATCTACTTGGATTGCAGAAGAATTAGAACCCTTCCCATTGGACAATCAAGAAATGATACAATTGGTTAAAGTCTATTTTGATTGGCAGATTACTGGTAAAATGCCCAATCATAAAACCTTACAATACCATGAAGACCCAAAGATTCAGCAATTGGTGATGGGACTTTTTGAGCCAGAGCACGAATTGAGTCTAAGATGGAATGAAAAACTAGGTATCAAAAAAGTAGTTGCTGAAAGTAGTTTTCAACATGAAGTAGAAGTGAGTTTATTGTACTATAAGCTTAGAAAGATTAAGAAAATGATTCGCCAGAATCAGGAAGACATGGAGAAAGTAAGTGGAGAGGAACAAATACAATTACTGCACATACACAAGCATCTAAAAGACGCAGAGCGCGAGTTAACCAAGATTATTGGGACCGTTATTTTTAAATAGAGATTAATCATGCAATATTCCTATGCTAGGAATAGCATCCTTTATTTACTTCTCAGAAGGGTTCTGCTTACCAGCAATCAACTTTTCTAAAGTCGCTTCTAAACGCTTTTGCTTGGTTTCTTCTTTTTTAGCCCCATTGATCCAACTTAAATATTCCTTTTGATTGATGATCGAAAGAGAAGTAAAGAATTCTCTTGCCTCTTCGTGTGATTGAAATAATTTCTCTACTTCAATTGGTAAAGCAATCAATCTTTTTTCGAAATCATCAATCTCAATATTTGGAGATTTAAAACCTACAAATGCTCTATTTCTATTTGGAATTTGGTCGTATTTTGTAAAACGCAATGCGGTCCATACATGATCCAAAGTCACTTGACGGATCGCTTCATATTCATTGTTGGCTAAAATTTCCCAGCTTGCATCTCTATTCAAATCTGAAACGATCTTTGAACTTGTTTTAGGATAGGCAATCCATAATTTACTCTCATGCGTCAATGCTGAGAATACTTCTTTTAGAATATTGTTTAATTGCAATTGGTTGATTGCGAAAATTAGAGCGAAATCAATTTTTCTTGTCTTTAACAAAGGTGTCAGATTCTTACAGTAATTCAACTTAGCAAATTGCTTCTCTACACTTGATGGTAAACCTTGAATCAGTAGGTTTTTCTCATCCTTTAACTGTAATTTCTCCAAAATATTCTGACTTATCGACATAAATGTTAGGATTTTTAAGGATTGTAAAGTTAAGCAATTTCCTCGTAGTTGCGAATAGAAAATTGAATAAATCTTTCTAATTCGTTGATAGTCAATTAAAAATAAAACCATTCGGAACGCTTAATCCTACGTTTTTCTATTTTTTTTGAACAATGGTGCCTTGTTTTCTTTTCCATTCAGGAGTCTACCTATATTCTTTTGGTGCGTTACCACCACCATTAAAGCAACTATAATGGCAAATACTCTATAGGAGGTTTCCTTTTCTTTGAAAATAAATAAGATCAATACCATAAAGACGATACTAGCTAACATAGAACTCAAGGAAACAAATCTGGTTGTGAACAGTGTAATCAAAAACACAACTATACAGATGAGCGCCACGATGGGCTGAATGGCCAAAGCCATCCCTAAGATGGTAGCAACGCCTTTACCACCTTTAAAATCGGCCCATATTGGGAAAATATGACCTAATACTGCTGCTAATCCTAAAATAATCATGAAATTGGTTCTAGCCAGCTCATTTTGTAAATAAAAGGGAATAAGAATGTATAAGGAGGTGGCAATCACGCCTTTTGAAATATCAACGATCATTACAAATGTACCCCATTTAGAACCTAAGACTCTGAATGTGTTGGTTGCACCCGGATTTCCACTACCATAGTCGCGAATGTCTATACCAAAAACAGCTTTACTTACCCAAATAGATGTAGGAATAGAACCTAGGAGGTAAGCAAGCACTACAAGCATTATTTCATTCATGTGTTCATGTTTGGGGTAGGCAAATATACAATCATTAAAAATAATACCTGTTAGTCCTCTAAATTAAGACATGCCCTTACCTTTTAAACATTAAACTAACCCATCCATTTAAGGGTTGTGCTTCATGAAATTGCCATCCTTTAGACTTGGTTAATTTGATTATATCTGATTGATCTTCAGTGAGTAAACCACTAAGTACTAAAATTCCCCCGGGTTTCCCAATTTGAGTTAATTCGTCCATATTAGCTTCTATGATATGTCTATTGACGTTGGCTAGTACAATATCAAATTGAGCTTTTTGCAAAGCAGATTCCACTTTTTCAATGGTGATCACCTTGGATGCATTGTTAAGGATGTTCTCAGCCGCGTTTTCTATACACCAGTCATCATTGTCTACCGCATGTACTTGATTTGCCCCTAGTTTTTCGGCTAAAATGGCGAGTATACCTGTTCCGGTACCAAAGTCATAGACCGATTTAGCTTTAAAATCGATCTTTTGCATTAACTCAATCATAGAATAAGTGGTTGGATGGTGTCCAGTACCAAAACTCATTTTGGGCGTTATTTTAATATCATGTGCCACTATAGGTTCAAACTCAGGATGAAAATGGGCCCTGATTCCAACGAAGTCACCCACCCTAATAGGATCAAAATTTGATTCCCAAATAGCATTCCAATTTTGTTCCTTAATTACTGATTTTAAATAAGTTAAATCATATTTATTAAATATAAAATCTAATTCATTTTGTACTAATTCAGCATCAAATTGATTGGACAACATAAAGGTTTTACAATGCCCAGCACCCACACCTAATCCATTAGTTAGGTCAACGCCATCATTCTGCCCTTCCTCTAATGCTTCTTCATTAAAGCCTTCAAAGCCAAGGTCAGATAGTTCAGCCACGAGCATATCAAATTGATCCTGGTTGCTAAAGTCGAAGGCGATTTGAATGTATTCTTTGGACATATGTTTGATTTTTTAATAATTTATAAACTTACGTAGTATAAAAGATAGTACCCCCGAAGCCGATTTCGGTTCCTTCCGCATGAGGATGAGGGGTAGCTATCTTTTATACTTATAATTAATTTTTTTAAATTTAAATATTGGAATAAATACCTATCCCTTGGCTCTCAGCTCGCTTCGCTCGAATGTTCGCTACGGAATAGTATTTACTCCAATATCCTTCAAGCTTTTAATTAGATACAAAGTAAAGTTAGCTACAAAAAAATGCCCAGCGATTTGCGGGGCATTTTATATTTAAAGCTGTAAAACTTGTAATCTATTGTTGAGGACCGCGGTCTTCACGAGGCGCTTGCTCAGGACGAGGTAATAAAGCTTTGTGACTTAATTTGAACTTGCCTGTCTTAGGGTCTAATCCAATTAATTTCACTTTCACAGTATCGCCTTCGTTAAAGATACCTTCCATTGTTTCCAAACGCTTCCAACTAATTTCACTAATGTGTAATAAACCTTGTTTGCCTGGCATAAATTCAACGAAAGCACCGAACTCTTTAACACCTTTCACAACACCTTCGTATTCGTCTCCAATTTCAGGAACTGCTACAATACCATTGATCCATCTTACTGCAGCATCCAAGCTCTCTTTGTTTGCAGAGAAGATACTTACTTCACCATGGTTACCCACTTCTTCGATATTAATTGTTGCTCCAGTCGTTCTTTGCATTTCTTGGATGATCTTTCCACCTGGTCCGATTACAGCACCAATGAATTCTTTATCGATGATGATCTTAACCATTCTTGGAGCATGAGGCTTCACATCTGCACGTGCAGCTGGTGTACACTCATACATTGCATCCAAAATATGTAAACGACCTTTTCTTGCTTGAGATAATGCTTCTCTCATAATGTCCATGCTTAAGCCATCTACTTTGATGTCCATTTGAACACCGCAGATACCATCGCGTGTACCAGTTACTTTGAAATCCATATCTCCTAAATGATCTTCATCACCTAAGATATCTGTTAAGATTGCATACTTACCATCTTCTCTAGAAATCAATCCCATTGCCACACCACTTACGTGTTTTGGAATAGGCACACCTGCATCCATTAATGCCAATGAACCAGCACAAACAGTCGCCATTGATGAAGAACCATTTGATTCTAAGATATCAGACACCACACGTAATGTGTAAGGGAATACGGTGCTATCAGGTAACATTTGCTTTAAAGAACGCATTGCTAAGTTACCATGTCCGACTTCACGACGACCAACACCACGCATCATTTTCACTTCGCCTGTAGAGAATGGAGGGAAATTATAGTGTAAGAAGAATTTTGCATATTCTGCACTTGCTGCAGTTTCTTGCATCAACTCGTCTAATTTAGTTCCTAAAGTAACAGTTGTTAAAGATTGTGTTTCTCCTCTTGTAAACAAAGAAGAACCGTGCGGTGTAGGTAATGGACCAATCTCCATCGCTAAAGGACGCACTTCATCCAATTTACGACCGTCTAAACGAATACGACTATCCACCATCATATCTCTAACCACTTCCCATTTCAAGTCCTCATAATACTTACCAGCTAATTTCTTTTGCAAGTCTGTAATATCAGCACCTAAATGTTCCATGATTTCTTTTTTCACTGCTGTGAATGCATCACTACGCTCATGTTTTGCAGAACCTAATCTTGCAATAGCGTCTACTTTTGCTTTTGCAAATGCATATACTTTTTCACGGATCGCTTCGTCTTGTTCTGGTTTTTTATAATCACGTAGTTCTGTGATACCCACTAATTTTCTTAATTCAGCTTGTGCTTTAATTTGCTTGCGGATAGCTTCGTGTGCAATTTCTAAACATTGTACTAATTCTTCCTCAGAACATTCTTTCGCCTCACCTTCCACCATCATCAAGTTCTTGTCTGTAGCAGCAATGATAAATTCTAATGCACATTTAGCCAATTCAGCTTTAGAAGGATTGATTACAAATTTGCCATCGATCTTTGCAATTCTTACTTCAGAAATAATTTCTTTAATAGGAATATTAGATACTGCTAAAGCTGCAGATGCTGCTAAACAAGCTAATGAATCTGGCATCACGTTATCGTCGCTAGAAATCAATGATATTAAAACTTGTACATCGCACAAGTAGTCTTCTGGGAATAAAGGTCTTAATGCACGATCAATTAAACGGCTAGTTAAAATTTCGTAATCATTTAAACGTGCTTCTCTTTTAAAGAAAGAACCAGGGATACGGCCTGCAGATGCAAACTTCTCTTGGTAATCTACGCTCAATGGAAAGAAATCTTGTCCGTCTCTAGGATCTTTATTGGCAACAACAGTTGCTAATAAAATACAATTGCCTTGTCTGATGGTAACTGCTCCGTCTGATTGACGCGCTAGTTTACCTGTTTCTATGAAAATTTCTTGACCTGGATTGATCTCGAATTTTACTGATTTTGGTTGTGATAACATTTTTAAAATTTTGGTGTGTTAGAAAGACCGCTATTGAATCTATTACAAAAACGATGTGCAAATAAACAATCGCTTATAAACAACTAATCCCAACCGTAGTAGTACAGTTGGGACAGCTATTATAAGTAGTTCTTGATTATTTTCTTAAGCCTAATTTCTCAATTAGTGCACGGTAACCAGTTAGGTTATGTTTTTGCAAATAAACCAATAAACGCTTACGCTGACCCACTAATTGCATTAAACCTCTTTGAGTAGAATGGTCTTTGTGGTTGGCCTTTAAATGACCAGAAATGTGCGCGATACGTTGTGTTAATAAAGCAATTTGACCTTCAATTGAACCTGTGTTAGTTGCTTTACCACCAAATTCAGCAAAAATGCTTGCTTTTTTCTCTGTTGTTAAGTTAGACATTGTGGAACTTCTTTTATTGTAGTTAACAATTAACTACGGTTTTGTTTTGTTTATTTCGGCTGCAAAGATAGGGATAAAAGCGTAACT
>CAMCQV010000004.1 GCA_945877085.1 Chitinophaga pinensis | reverse complement strand
ATGCAAATTAGTACACCTAAATATGAAAAAGCCTTAACTAAAATCCCTGTGATATACACTTCTAAACCTATCATTTCACAAATTGGAAATGATAGTTTGTATACCACTGCAGCTGATTCTTATCAATGGTTCATGAATGACGAATCCATTGCAGGCGCAACAAAAAGTGGCATAAAAGTGACTAAAAATGCCATGTACAAAGTCAGCGCCACTACTGGAACATGTACCAATTATTCAGACAATAAATTAGTTCTAATCACTGATATCCCCCAAGCGCCAACTAAAGAGATTGGATTAAAAATTGTTTCAACAGATTATGTCGAAAATATCATTAAAGGGAATCAATTTTATATACAATTTAACAATGTTAAAACCAACGCCATTGGATTAAACATTTTAAATAGTAGTGGTCAAATAGTTTTTCAAAAAGACAAATTAAATAATCAGAATACAGCGCAACCTGTGCAAGTGCCTACATTGTCAACTGGTATTTATTATATTAAAGTATTTGCTAATAATAAAGTCTACGTTCAAAGCGTATTCGTCACTAATAATTAATTCAATATGTTACAGCCATGGCAGGATGCAGTAGTGACTGAGATTATACAAGAAACGCCCACCACAAAACGTTTCTTTCTTGCCTTAACAAGTGGCCATGTTTTTGACTTTATACCAGGCCAGTTTGTGACATTTGATTTGCCAATCCATGAGCAAAAAAATAAGCGATGGAGGAGTTATTCCATTGCATCTGCCCCTAGTAATAACAGTGCATTTGAATTAGTGATTGTGCATTTAGAAGGTGGATTAGGTACCACTTATTTATTCAATGAAGTGGGTGTTGGCACTACGCTTTTAATGAGAGGACCTCAGGGTGTTTTTGTATTACCAAAATCAATAACAACAGACTTGTATTTTATTTGTACAGGCACTGGTGTTGCACCATTTAGATCTATGCTTTTGGATATCCATCAAAAAAAGATACCCCATCAGCAAATGCACTTGTTATTTGGTTGCAGAAAATATACAGACAGTTTGTATGGGGAAGAGCTAAAAGCTTTAGAGGGAGCTGAGGACAATTTTTATTACCATCCAAGTTTTTCTAGAGAAACTGAAATACGCGAAGGTGCTAACTTGGGTTATGTGCATGCTACTTATAAAAAAATTTTAGAAGCTGGCGCTAGTAAAGATGCCCATTTTTATATCTGTGGCTGGAAAAATATGGTAGACGAAGCAAGAGCTACCTTAACCGAATTAGGCATCCCAAAAACGCAGATTCATTTTGAACTTTACGGATAAAAAAAGTGATAAGTCTTAAGCAATATGCTTTAATACTAAAGCTTTGACTTCACTCATTGGAATTCTTTCTTGTTGCATACTATCTCTAAAACGAACAGTGACTGTATTGTCTTCCTTCGTTTGATGATCTATCGTTACGCAAAATGGCGTACCAATTGCATCCTGTCTTCTGTAACGTTTTCCAATCGCATCTTTTTCTTCAAAAAAGCAATGGAAAGAAGGCTTACATTCATCCATTAAAGCTTTAGCCAATTCCGGTAATCCATCTTTTTTTGTCAAAGGCAATACTGCTAATTTGATAGGCGCTAATTTAGCTGGCAAATGCAAGACAACTCTTGCATCAGTTGTACCATCTTCCTTTTGAATTTGTTCTTCCTCATAAGCATTAGACAAAATCAATAAGAACATTCTGTCTAAACCTATAGAAGTTTCAATCACATAAGGCACATAATGCTGATTGATTTCTGTATCAAAATATTGTAATTTCTTTTTGCTAAATTCTTGATGACGTGTTAAATCATAATCTGTTCTTGAATGTATACCTTCTACCTCTTTAAAACCAAATGGGAATTCATACTCAATGTCTAAAGCAGCGTCTGCATAATGGGCTAATTTAACGTGGTCATGAAAACGGTATTTATCCGCTGCAATACCCAAACTTAGATGCCAATTCATGCGCTCATTTTTCCAATGCTCATACCATTCCTTTTGAGTGCCTGGTTTTACAAAAAATTGCATTTCCATTTGCTCGAACTCACGCATTCTAAATATAAATTGACGCGCCACAATCTCGTTTCTAAAGGCCTTCCCTGTTTGTGCAATACCAAAAGGAATTTTCATCCTTGCAGTTTTTTGCACATTCAAGAAATTAACAAATATACCTTGCGCAGTCTCTGGTCTTAAATAAATGGTATTGGCATCTTCTGCAACTGAACCTAATTCTGTAGAGAACATCAAATTAAATTGACGAATCTCTGTCCAATTGCTTGTGCCACTCACACTACACTGTATTTTGTGATCTTGAATCAATGCACCTAAACCAGCAAAATCATCATTTGCAAGTAAGGTATCCATATCCGCTAATAATTTCATAGCACGATCACGCAATGCAGCACCACCATCGGCTGCCTTTGCTGCTTCTTCATTTAACTTATCGGCATGTGCTTCTATTAAATGGTCTACTCGGTATCTTTTTTTACTGTCTTTATTGTCAATCAATGGATCACTAAAACTATCCACGTGTCCACTTGCTTTCCAAGTAGTTGGATGCATGAAAATAGCAGCATCAATACCCACAATATTGTCATTCATCTGCGTCATGCTCTTCCACCAGTAGTCGCGAATATTCTTTTTTAATTGCGCGCCGTAAGGACCGTAATCATATACCGCGCTCAATCCATCATAGATTTCACTACTAGGAAACACAAATCCGTATTCTTTGGCATGCGAAATGATCGCTTGTAATGTATTGTCTGTAACTGTCTTACTCATAGATTGCAAATATAGGTCGAGAAAAGATTATGGTTGTAATTTTTCATTGTTTTGATGTCTTTCTTTGTCTCGAATGGTTTTCTTTTGGATATTTTTCTCCAATGCTGCAGTCAAATTAACCCCTGTTTGATTGGCCAAGCAAATCAAAACAAAAAGTACATCGGCCATCTCATCCCCCATGTCTGCACTGGCTTCTTTATTTTTAAAGGACTGATCCCCGTATTTGCGCACCATCAATCTAGACAGTTCTCCCACTTCTTCCATCAAGACACCCAAATTGGTTAACTCACTAAAATAGTTCACCCCAATGGTCTTGATCCACTGATCCACCTGGTCTTGTGCTGCTTGAATTGTGATTTGATTAGACATATTATTCCTTATTTTTTGAATCAATAATAATGGTCACTGGACCATCGTTTAAGAGTGCCACTTTCATGTCTGCTCCAAATTGCCCAGTGGCAATTGGCTTCCCCAGATCCTTTGTTAATTGAACAATCATTTGCTCATAAATTGGGATTGCTAATTCGGGTTTTGCGGCGGCAATATAAGAAGGTCGATTGCCCTTTTTGGTAGCGGCGTACAGGGTGAATTGACTTATAAGCAAGATAGATCCACCTATTTCTTGTACACTTTGGTTCATAACCCCATTTGCATCTTCAAAAATACGTAACTGCACCAGCTTGTTGGAAATCCATTGAATATCTTCTAATGTATCCTCATTGTGAATGCCCAATAAGACCAATAAGCCAGCCTGAATGGCCCCCACAATTGCACCATCTACTTTGACACTGGCCTCTGATACTCTTTGAATTACCACTTTCATATGAATGCACTTTACTGCGTGAAGATAAACAAAACTATTTTCACTAATTTAGCTGTAATTTCAACACCTTGAGTAGTATAAAAAAATTAGTCGGACAAACCGCATGGTACGGACTTAGTTCAATAGCCGCTAGGTTTATTAGCTATTTGCTTACCCCTTATTTAACCTACAAGCTTTCTGATATTGCTTATGGGGAGAATTCGATTGTCTATGCTTTTATTCCTTTTTTGAATGTCATTGTAACACATGGCATGGAGACTGCTTATTTTAAGTTTGGGACCAAAGAAAATGAGGCCGAGATTTATAACACGAGTAGCTTTTCGATGCTATTTGTGACCCTACTTGTGATGATTGGTTTGTTTACTTGGCAGATCCCATTGGCTGAATTACTTCAAATTACCCTCCACCCAGAATACATTAGTTTACTTGCTTGGATTGTCGCTTTAGACGCTTTGACCACGATTCCTTTTTCGAGATTAAGAATGCAAGAGCGTCCCAAAAAATTTGCATTGATCAAAGTTGGTGGCATCTTAATAAATATACTTGCTACCTATAGCTTCATCAGTCTTTTACCAAATTATGTACAAACCCATCCAGAAAGTTTTTTACAAAAGCTCTATCAGCCAAATTGGGAAGTTGGTTATATTTTAATTGCAGGTATTGTGCAGAATGTTTTTGTATTGCTGTTATTACAAAAGGAAATCAGAGCCATCCGTTTTAAATTCAACTTTAAGTTATGGAGGAGTATGATGGTGTATGCACTACCGCTTGTTTTAGTAGGATTTGGAGGGATGATCAACGAGACATTGGACCGTATTATGTTGGGATGGTGGGGACCTGGAGAGAGTGTAGATGCCAATAAAGCCATGGTGGGTGTGTATAGTGCTTGTTATAAATTAGCGATATTAATTACTATTTCTATTCAGGCATTCCGCATGGGCGCCGAACCTTTTTTCTTCAAACAAGCCGAGACCGATCAAGCTCAAAAAACATATGCGAAAGTGATGAAGTTTTTTGTGATTAGTTTATGTGTGATGTTCTTGACAGTGATGTTGTATATTGATATTTGGAAATTGTTTATTCAAAATCCAGCGATGTATGTGGGCCTTAAAGTAGTACCGATTTTATTGATTGCAAATATGTTTTTAGGGGTCTATTATAATTTAAGTATTTGGTACAAGCTGAGTAATAAAACTATGGCAGGCGCTTGGATCACTTTGTTAGGCGCGCTAATCACCATCCTTATTAATTATTTAGCGATTCCTCATTTTGGTTATATGGCAAGTGCTTGGGCGACCTTCTTTTGTTATGGTTCCATGATGGTGGTCAGTTATTTTTGGGGACAACAAGTGTATCCAGTTCCTTACGCAACTAAAAAACTAATTGCCTACTTCGTTATTGCATTATTGGTTTATGGCATCAACCTTTTGTTGCACCTTGTTTCAACCAATCAACCTTTTAATTATTTATTTGCATCTATCTTGCTTTTCGCATTTATTGTATTTGTTGTTCGAATAGAAAAAAAAGATTTGCAATCCATATTTAGAAAATCAAACTAATGGCAGAAGATTTAATCATCCAAGTTGGAGATAAAAAAACACAGTACGAATCATTGATTCCTCAAATCAAAGGCTTAATGACTGGAGAGGATAATTTAGTAGCCAACCTAGGCAATATTACAGCTGCATTAAAAGAGCAGTTCAATTGGTTGTGGGTGGGCTTTTATTGGGTGATTGAAGATGAATTGGTACTAGCCCCTTTTCAAGGCCCTGTAGCTTGTACAAGAATTAAGAAAGGACGTGGTGTATGCGGAACATCTTGGGAAAAAGGCATCACTTTAATTGTAGAAGACGTTGAAAAATTTCCAGGACATATTGCTTGTAGTAGTGCATCGAGATCAGAAATTGTGGTACCTGTTTTTCAAAATGGTCAAATAGTGGGCGTTTTAGATGTGGACAGTGCCGAATTAGCGCATTTTGATGCAATTGATCAAACGTATTTAGAGGAAATTGTCGGGTTCTTAGACCAACTTTAAAAAATATCAATTAAGTTTGCAACCCCTAAGCGGATGTGGCGAAATTGGCAGACGCACTAGACTTAGGATCTAGCGCCGCGAGGCGTGTGGGTTCGACCCCCTCCATCCGCACAGAAAAAGGCCCCAATTTGGGGCCTTTTTCTTGTCATAATGCCTTATTTAAAGTCAAAAATTGTACCTTCGCCCCCCTTAAACATTTCATTTAAGTAGTAAAAGCAAGACCTATGGCAACCATAAAAAGAACCAACATTGCGCCTTTAAACGATCAATTAACGGTGACAATTTCAAAAGAAGATTATTTGTCTAATTACGAGACAACCCTAAAAAAGCAAGCTAAAACAGCCAATATTCCAGGATTTAGAAAAGGCATGGTGCCTGCTGGAATGATTAAAAAAATGTATGGTCAAGCTGTTTTCACCGATGTGATTTTAAAATCGGTAGAACAAGAGATGAACCAATATATTTCTAAAGAGCAGATTGATATTTTCGCACAGCCCCTTCCTTTGGCGACTGCATTTGCTACTATGGATCATAACAATCCAACAGATTATGATTTCTCTTTTGAAATTGGATTAAAGCCAAAGTTTGAAATTAAAGCAAAAGACATTAAAGTTAAACGCTATAAAATTCAAGTAACGGACGAAATGATTCAAAGCGAAGTGGAGCGTCTACAAATCAGAAATGGCAACATGACTGAACCTGAAACTTCAACAAGTGAAGACAATGTGTTGAACGTCACTTTTATTGAATCAGATAAAGACGGCAATGAAATTGAAGGTGGTATTAAAAAAGACAACTCTTTATTGATCAAATATTTTAGTGAAAAGCAAAGAAAGCAATTCATAGGTAAGAAGAACGAGGATACTGTTGTAATTCAATTAAAGAAGGCTTTTGACGATAAAGAATTAGATATCATTTTAAATGATTTAGCATTAACAAAAGAAGATGCTGAGAAATATTTTAAACTATTGATCACTAAAGTTGGTCTAGTTGAAAAAGCACCTTTAGATGAAACTTTGTTTACGGTAACTTACCCTAATCAAGCCATCACCAACGAAGCTGAATTTAAAGCTGCAGTGAAGCAAGATATCGAAGGGTACTATGCACAACAAGCAAAAAATCAAGTGCATGATCAAATTTATCATGGCTTAATTGAACAAACTAAAATGGATTTCCCTGTTGCATTTTTAAAGCGTTGGTTGCAAAAAGGTGGAGACAAACAAAGAACAGAAGAAGAAGCAGAAAAAGAATACCCAGTTTTCCAAGATCAATTAAAGTGGACTGTGATTAGCACACAATTGATTTCGGATCATAAAGTAGAAGTTGTAGCAGAAGATTTAAAGAATTTTGCAAAGCAACAATTGATGAGTTATATGGGTGGCCAATTGGGTGCATTGGGAGATAATGACCAATGGTTAGAGGACTATGCTGCTCGTATGATGCAAGACAGAAAATTTGTAGAAGATAGTTACCACAGAATTAGTACAGATAAATTATTCAATGCTTTAGAGGCAGAAGTGACTGCCAAAGAAGAACCAATCGCAGCAGAGAAATTTGCAGATTTATTGAATAGCCATAAGCACTAATTAGTAAAAATTTGGTATCAAATGCCCCCATTTCGGGGGCTTTTGTGTTTCCCAGTTGTTTTGGTCCAAATTTGGCACTCTTTTTGCAATAGCTTAGGAGAATAGGTTTTACCTTTACAATCTGAAAAAAGCAAATATGAACATAGGAAAAGAATTCGAAAAATACGCGATCAAACACAGAGGGATCGGAAGTAACAGTCTTCATCAATACCAAAATAGTGTGACCAATTTGACACCCTATATTATTGAGGAAAGACCAATGAATGTGGCAAGCATGGATGTGTTTAGCCGTTTGATGATGGATAGAATCATTTTCTTAGGCGAAGGCATCAATGACTATGTAGCCAATATTGTTACAGCACAATTGCTTTTCCTAGAAAGTACAGACCGCACAAAGGATATTCAAATGTATATCAATAGCCCAGGTGGAAGTGTCTATGCTGGATTGGGTATTTATGATACCATGCAATTTATTAGCCCAGATGTGGCTACTATTTGTACAGGTATGGCAGCTAGCATGGGTGCAATTTTATTATGCGCTGGTGTAGAAGGCAAAAGAACAGCATTAAGACATAGTAGAATCATGTTACACCAACCTAGTGGTGCCATTGGTGGACAAGCATCTGATATTGAAATTACTGCAAGAGAAATTAAGAAGTTAAAACACGAACTATACGAAGTCATTGCCACACATACCCATAAGGATGTGGAGTTGGTTGCTAAAGATTGTGATAGAGATTTTTGGATGACTGCTGCAGAAGGCAAGGCATATGGATTGGTAGACGAAGTATTGTTAACCAACCCTAGAAAAGTAAAGAAATAATTATAATAATTTAAACTGTTTATATGATACTGACCAATCGTTTTTTAATGGAAGATGAGGAAGACCACAAAGAAGAAAAAAAAGAAGACAATGCGCCATCCTTTTTGAATAAAAAAATGGAACAAATCTTTTTTGAAAAAAGATCAATCTATTTATGGGGCGTTGTAGACGATAAGTCTGCTAGAGATATTGTGACTAAACTTTTATTATTGGATGCCGATAAGCCAGGAGAACCAATCCATTTTTATATCAATAGCCCAGGTGGCGTGGTAACAAGTGGCATGGTGATGTTTGACACAATGAACTTAATTAAGAGTCCTGTGCATACCATTTGTATGGGCTTGGCTGCAAGTATGGGTTCTATCTTATTGAGCATGGGTGAAAAAGGCAAGCGTACTATTTTCCCACATGGTGAAGTGATGATACATCAACCAAGCTTGGGTGGTTATTTTCAAGCAACAAGTGCAGACATCGAAATTCAGGCAGAACAAATTAGAAAGACAAAAGAATTAGGTGCGCAAATTCTAGCTAAGAACTGTAATAAGTCAATGGAGCAAATTATGGCCGATTTTGACAGAGACTACTGGATGAATGCAAAAGAAGCAGTTGAATACGGTATCGTAGATAAAATTGCTAAGAGTTTATAAAAATTAGAACAATTAAAATGAGTAAAACAGAAAATATACAATGTTCTTTTTGTGGCCGAAGCAGAGCGGAGGTAAAGATCCTAATTGCTGGACAAGAAGGTCATATTTGCGAGCACTGTATTGAGCACGCTCATGAAGTTGTCAATAAAGAATTTCATCAAAAAAAGGAAGCCGGTAAAGCAGGTACCCTAAAAGTACAAAAGCCTATTGCTATTAAAAAATTCATGGACCAATACATCATTGGCCAAGATGAAGCAAAGAAAATACTATGTGTTGCAGTGTACAATCACTTTAAACGCATCAACCTACCTACCACTATTAAAGATGATGTTGAAATAGAAAAGAGCAATGTGATCATGATTGGTGAAACGGGCACAGGTAAAACATTACTTGCAAAAACAATTGCTAAACTTTTAAATGTGCCATTCGCTATTGTGGATGCCACAGTCTTTACAGAAGCTGGCTATGTTGGGGAGGATGTAGAAAGTATGTTAACGCGTCTATTACAAAACTGTGACTATGATGTAGAAGCAGCGCAAAGAGGTATTGTGTATATAGATGAGATTGATAAAATCGCACGCAAAAGCGATAACGCCTCCATTACTCGTGATGTAAGTGGTGAAGGAGTGCAACAAGGTTTATTAAAAATGCTTGAGGGCACCGAAGTACTGGTACCACCACAGGGCGGAAGAAAGCATCCAGACCAAAAAATGATCAAAGTAGATACGAAGAATATTTTATTCATTTGCGGTGGCGCATTTGACGGCATCGACAAAATCATTGCAAGAAGAATCAATACCAATGCGATTGGATTTAGTGTCAACAAAGATGAACAAGAATTACAACGCAAAAACTTATTGCGCTTTGTCAATGCACAGGACATTAAGACTTTTGGTTTAATTCCAGAGATGCTAGGCCGTCTTCCAATTGTAACCCATTTAGAACCATTGGATGCAGCCACCTTAAGAAGCATTTTGACAGAACCAAAAAATGCTTTGATTAAGCAATACACGCAATTATTCGCAATAGAAAATATCAAATTAATAATTGACTCTGAAGTATATGATTTCATCACCACAAAGGCAATGGAATATAAATTGGGTGCTAGAGGTTTAAGAAGTATCTGTGAGAGTTTATTCACTCAAGCGATGTTTGAGCTTCCAGGTACTGATACCAAAGAGTTTCATGTGACTTTAGCTTATGCTAAAGACATGTTTGATAAAAGTAAAATAAGCGCTTTAAAAGTGGCTTAAACAAAATTAATAATCACTTTAAAAATATAATTATGCAAGAATTAATTGACCGTTTAGTTAAAGAAGCGGGTGTAACACCAGAACAAGCAAAGCAATCAATCGAAACCATTGCAGCTTTTGTAAAAGAAAAATTCCCAATGTTAGGTGGTGCTGTAAATCAAATTTTTAAGCACAAATAACCTTCTGACTCATTTGGCATAGCCGTTTGAACCAATCTGAGTTAATCAATTACTCAGATTGGTTTTTTGTTTTAAGACCATCGCTTCTGATTCTGTGAGGTCAAACTGAATCACCATTTCCGACCAGGTCAACCTACCCTGCTTTTCTTTTCTAAGCTTTAAGATGGTCCAAACTGCCCTTTCATCAAATATCCCTAGTGCCATCCAATCCTCAAAGCGCATGGTTTGATAGGACATCTTTTTGGATCTATTGGGTTGATACTTGAGATAAGGACGGATCATCTCAAAATCAAAAGGAGTAATACCATTTACCTTCTTTAATCCTTGTATACTGGTAAACCCGCCTGTCCATTTTTGATACCTTAAAATCCGGTTGACTTTATAGGCTGGCAAACCAGTAATATGAATCCACTGCGATGCATTGGTATTATTGATATCAATTTTCTCGGACGCATACTTGCCCCATGATGTACGCTTATTTTGTTTGTTGTAAGCGATTGAATCTTTTGATTGAATTCGAACCCATGGCTGTAAAGTACTTGCTTGATTTTCCGACAAGCCATACCATTTTAAAAGGTCTTCTTTTTTGTTAAACCTTCCTCCTTTTTCGCGATAATGATAGAGGATTGTCATTTGTTTTTTGGTTAAGCCTAGTTGATATCCCTGAATACTATCCAATAAATTCGGATCAAAATAAAATAAGGCTTTGGGCTTGTTTTTGACGTTTGAAAAACGATCGGCATTCGAACTTGTAGCTGGTAATAAATAATGCAACAATAAACTTAAAGACAAAATACAACCAAGGACCACAATCCCCTTTTGCTCTTTTGATGTAAAAATGAAATAAGATTTCCAATCAAATTGCATGGCTATTTTTTACAAACCTATTTTGTTTAGGCATATAAAAATGACGTAGAAATACTTGGATTTGCTATAGCGTAATCACCATCCCGTCAAAAGACATTCCAATTCCCTTTGGCAAACTTGGTTCCACAATGGCATGTAACCCAATCTGATGGCTAAAATGCGTGAAATAAGTTTGAGGAATGTTTAGAGATTGTGTCAACGCAATGGCTTCTGATAATGTAAAATGCGTCGGATGCGCCTCGGGACGAAGTGCATTTAATATGAGTACTTTTGAACCTTTTATTTGCTCAATCGCTTCCTCAGAAATATAATTGGCATCGGTGATATAAGTAAAGTCTCCAATTCTAAATCCAAGCACAGGCATCTCACGATGCATCACTTGAATTGGCATTAATTCAATATCCCCAATCTTAAAAGGAGCCTTTGGATCAATGGTGTGCAATTGCATTTCTGGAAGTCCTGCATCCTTATTGGCTTCAAATGCATAATAAAAATCACGCTGAATAGCGACCTGTGTAATTGTATTTGCGTAGATCGGCATTGTTTTGCCTGAAAAGAAATTAAATGGTCTAATATCATCCAATCCGGCATAATGATCTCTATGTGGATGGGTGAAAACAACTGCGTCAATATGGGTTGTTTTGGTACGAAGCATTTGATACCTAAAATCTGGGGTGGTATCGATGATGATACAGGTAGTATCGGATTCAACCTTGATACTTGTTCTTAATCGATTGTCTCTTGGATCCTCCGAAGTACATACCGGACATATACAACCAATAAGGGGAACCCCAGTGCTGGTGCCTGATCCTAGAATGGTGATACGTAACAAAACGGTAAGGTTAATTATTTATGCTTCTGTCAATGAAAGGCGCTTCACTTCCTCATATAATTTTTGAGAATCAAGCGTCAATTTATCAAAGTCGATTGTTAATTGGGGAATCAATTCAAGTAAAGTATTGATTCTAGCTTCCAGATTTAAAAATTTATTCAAAACCACAATCTTCTTAAATTCAAGCAAACACCAGCCGCTCTGGAAATTGCCACGCTCGTAGCGAACTACATATTCAGATTCGCCTAAAATATCTTCTAATTTATCTAAAGTGCCTTGTGTGATTTTCATAAAATTGGGCAGTTTTAAGTAGGATTTACCTTCATTTAGCTGTGCTACAAAGATAGTTTTTTGGGACAGTAGGCTTTTAAATAAAACGCAGGAGTTATTCACATTTCGTACCTTTGTCAACACATTTAGCCTATGGAATTTTTGACTCGAAAAATGATTAATGATCCAGTACATGGATTTATTACCATCAATGACCCGTTGATATTTGCCATTTTCAACCACCCTTTTTTTCAAAGATTAAGAAGGATTCAACAAATGGCGCTTGCTCAACTTGTCTACCCTGGCGCGGTTCATACAAGACTGCATCATTCACTAGGCGCTTATCATTTGATGTTGACTGCCATCAATGAACTTAAAGATAAGGGTGTAGAGATTACTGCAGAAGAAGCACAAGCAGCAAAAGCAGCCATTTTGATGCATGATATAGGACACGGACCTTATTCACATGCATTGGAAAATGTATTGTTGAATGGCGTGCACCACGAGGACCTTTCTTTATTAATTATGAACCAATTAAACGCAGATCCAAACCCTGCATTGAATGGAAAATTAACCATGGCCATTCAGATTTTTACCAATCAATATCCTAAAACATTTTTACACCAATTAATAAGTGGTCAGCTAGATGTGGACAGATTAGATTACTTATCAAGAGATAGTTTCTTCACAGGCGTAAGTGAAGGCGTGGTTGGATATGAGCGCATTTTGAAAATGCTGAATGTAAAAGATAATATTTTATTGGTCGAAGAAAAAGGTGTTAATAGTGTTGAGAAATTTTTAGTCTCTAGGATGTTAATGTATTGGCAAGTGTACCGTCACAAAACGGTTATTGCTGCCGAAAATATGTTGGTTAAAATTGTCCAAAGAGCAAAACAATTGGCGAAAGCAAAAGATCCAACCATTGCAACTGGTGGTATTTTAGATTATTTTTTATCGAATGAATTTACTTCCATTGAAGCGATTGATTTAAATGCTTATTGTCAATTAGATGACACAGATATGATGTTTGCAATTAAGAAATGGCAATCTCATTCAGATCCTATTTTATCTTTACTATGCAATCGATTATTAAATAGAAAAATCTACAAATGTCAGTTGCAATCCGAACCCATCACCGAAGCTGCATTAAGTCAAGCTTTAACAGCAACCAAAGCCAAGTTCAATGTGGATGATGCCGATGCTGCTTTCCTATGTTTTAAAGGCGCAACAAGTAATACATTGTATAAGAATGACAGTGAGAATATCCATATTTTGCTAAAAAATGGTGGAATTTCAACTATTTCAGAGGTACAGAACGCATTAATTGTCGAAAGTCTTTCTACCCCAGTTAAAAAATTTTACATTTGTTTGTTGAACGAATAACCCCCAATTCAAAATAAATAACGCAAGGTATGTTAGAATTTAGTGCACAACAGATCGCAATGATGATTCAAGGTGAAGTAGAAGGTGACGCATCTGTAACAGTTAATAATTTTGGTAAAATTGAGGAGGCCACTTCTGGTCAAATCTCTTTTTTAGCCAACCCTAAATATGAAGCGTTTTTATACACGACCGCTGCTTCGATTATCATCATTGGTGCACAGCAACAATTAAAACAAAAAATCAAAGCAACATTAATTAGAGTGCCTGATGCCTATGCCGCATTTGCTACTTTGCTTACAAAATACCAAGAACTAAAAACACAACAACTTGTGGGCATTCAAACGCCTTCCTTTATTGCTCCAAGCGCTAAGATTGGTACAAACCATTTTATTGCAGCTTTCGCTTATATCAATGAAGGTGCTACACTGGGTGACCATGTTAAAATATTTCCTAATGTAGTGATTGGAGAAAATGTAAGTATTGGCAACCATGTCACCATCCACCCGGGTGTAGTGATTTATGCAGATTGTATCATTGGCAACCATGTAACTATTCATAGTGGAACTATTATTGGAAGTGATGGATTTGGATTTGCACCTAAAGAAGATGGTAGTTTTCAAAAAGTACCACAACTTGGCAACGTCATTATTGAAGATGATGTTGAGATTGGTGCCAACACAACCATCGACAGAGCCACTATTGGATCAACCATCATTCGCAAAGGTGTTAAATTAGACAACCAGATTCAGATTGCTCATAATGTAGAAGTTGGTTCAAATTCGGTCATCGCCGCACAAGCTGGCGTGAGTGGAAGTACTAAAATTGGGAAAAATGTCATGGTTGGAGGACAGGCGGGTTTTGCTGGTCATATTGCCATTGCAGATGGCATTAAAATTGCAGGCAGAACTGGGGTTACAAAATCATTTACAACCGAAAATACGACCCTTACAGGCTACCCAGCAGCAGATCAAAAACAAAGCCTAAGAAGCCAAGTTTATGTCAAAAACCTTCCAGAATTGGAAAAAAGAGTCCAAGAACTCGAAATATTAGTACAGCAACTGTCTCAAAAAGCCTAAATCAGCCGTATTTTTGCTTATAATCAAGCTTTTAACTAAGCTATTCTAAACTCTTTACACATGGATCAACATTTCAATCCGGATAAACAACATACATTATGTGAAAGCGTAAGTATTAGCGGGACCGGTTTACATACTGGGATTCTAGTAGATATGACATTGCATCCTGCAAATCCTGGCTTTGGTATTCAGTTCCAAAGAGTAGATTTACCAAACCAACCAGTGATCAAAGCTGATTGTGATTTAGTAACCGATACAAGTCGTGGAACCACTTTACAAGTGGGTGATGCTAAAGTGAGCACAGTGGAACATATTCTGGCTGCTTTAGTTGGCTTAGGTGTTGACAATGCTTTAATCGAATTAAACGGACCTGAAATTCCTATCATGGATGGTAGCTCTGCCCCATTCATTGAAGCCATTGAAAAAATAGGTGTCTTAGAACAAGAAGCTGCAAAAGCTTGGTACAGTATTGATGAAAATATTTTTCATTACGACGAAGACAAGCGTGTAGAGATGGTGGCATTGCCTGCATTGGATTATCAAATTACTACGCTGATCGATTTTAATAGCCCTGTTTTAGGCACACAACATGCTGCACTTAAAACAATCAAAGATTTTAAATCAGAAATTGCACCATGTAGAACTTTTTGTTTTTTACATGAATTAGAAACCCTTTTAGAGCATGATTTAATTAAAGGTGGTGATATCAATAATGCAATTGTCGTAGTTGATAAGCCTGTGACCAACGAAGAAATGGGCCGTTTAGCTAAAATATTCAAAAGAGATAAAATTGAAGTAAAAAGCGAGGGCTATTTAAATAATTTAGAATTAAGATTTCCGAACGAACCTGCACGTCATAAATTATTAGATGTAGTAGGCGACTTAGCATTGATTGGCTATCCAATTAAAGCAAGGATTATTGCCAATCGTCCTGGACATAGCAGCAATGTTGAATTTGCGAAAAAAATAAAACAGTACATCAAAAAAAATAAGAACATGAAAGATGTACCTGTTTATGATCCAAGTGCAACACCTGTATACAGTTTAGAACAAATAGAAAAAACTTTACCACATCGTCATCCTTTTTTATTGGTGGATAAAATCATTGAATTAACAGACACTTCTATTGTAGGTGTTAAGAATGTCACATTCAACGAATGGTTTTTCCCAGGACATTTTCCAGGTAATCCAGTGATGCCAGGTGTTTTACAGATTGAAGCATTGGCACAAACTGGTGGTATTCTTTGTATCAATGCAATGCCTAAAGGCGATTATGATACCTATTTTTTAAAAATCAACAATTGTAAATTTAAACAAATGGTAAGACCAGGTGATACCATGTTGCTTAAACTAGAATTGATGGCTCCAATACGCAGAGGTATTTGCGAAATGCGTGGCACTGTCTATGTAAATGGAAAAGTAGCCACAGAGTCAGAACTTGTTGCTCAAGTTGTAAAAAGAGCAGAATAAAATTATTCCCCTATGACACATCCATTTACTTATATCGACCCAAATGCTAAAGTAGCACCCAATGTAAAAATTGATCCTTTCACTGTGATTCATAGTGACGTAACCATTGGAGAAGGTACCTGGATTGGAAGCAATGTCACCATCATGAATGGTACTACAGTGGGTAAAAATTGTCGCATCTTCCCAGGCGCAGTCATAGGTGCTGATCCTCAAGATTTAAAATTCAATGGTGAAAAAACGACTGTAGAAATTGGCGACCATACCACTATCAGAGAATTTGTCACTATTAACAGAGGTACTTCTGATCGTTGGGTAACTAAAGTGGGAAATCATTGCTTGATTATGGCTTATAGTCATATCGCACATGATTGTATTATTGGTAATCACTGTATCTTAAGCAATAGCGTTCAATTGGCTGGTCACGTCACTTTAGGCGACTATGCATGGATCGCTGGTGTGAGTGCCGTACATCAATTTGTACATATTGGACAACATTCCTATATCGCTGGAGGTAGCTTGGTAAGCAAGGACGTGCCTCCTTATATTAAAGCGGTACGAAATCCATTGAGTTATGGAGGTGTGAACAGTGTTGGATTAAAAAGAAGAGGATTCGACTTAGAAAAGATTAACCATATTTTAGATATCTACCGTTATATATTTAATAAGGGTATGAACACCACACAAGCACTTGCTTTTATTGAAGAAGAGTTGCCAGCAACCGATGAGCGCGATGAGATTGTTACTTTTATTAGAGATAGTGGAAGAGGTATTATCAAGCGATTTGTGAAAGGTGCACTAGAAGATGAATAATATGCAAATTCAAGTTACCGCTGCATCCAAAAGATTCAATCAAGAATGGATTTTTTCCAATCTTGATTTCAGTTTTACCACTGGGCAGCATTATGCATTGATTGGTAATAATGGCTCTGGCAAAAGTACTTTATTGCAAACTATTGCAGGGTATATTGGACTTACAAAAGGAAAAATTAATTGGACAAATACAGCTGGGGATGATATTGATAGTGCAAATATTTTTCAACATATCAGTATTGCTGCTCCTTATTTAGAATTAGTAGAGGAGTTCACAGCTTTAGAACAAATTGTATTTCATCAACAATTTAAGCCACTCCAAAATGGATTAGATCCAATTGAATTATTAGAAAAAATTGGATTAAGCAATGCTGCTAATAAACAGATTAGAAATTTTAGTAGCGGAATGAAACAAAGATTGAAATTGGCTTTGGCGATTTTTGATCAAGCTCCTATTTTATTGTTGGATGAACCCTGCAGTAATTTAGATCAAGAAGGTATCCAAACCTACCATCAATTAATGCAAGCATACGCAATGCATAAATTAATTATTGTAGCAAGTAATGATCCGCAGGAATACAAATTTTGTAGTCAACAAGTCCCCCTCTCTGATTTTAAAAAATAAGGGATTGTATTAACTTCTACTTGCGATCAACAAATTCAAATCGGTATATTTTAAATTGCATTTTTGACTAATGTAAAAATCTGTCAATGCACCTTTGTATAAATAGATCCCTTCGCGAAGGTGCAATTGTTGCCAGATAAGTTCTTCTAAGCCACCCTGATCTCCTACTTCCACCATCAAATGCATTAAGACATTACTAATAGCTTGGCTTGCAGTTCTCGCAAAACCGCTTGGAATATTGGGTACGCCATAATGAATCACATCATGTTTGATGATAATTGGATTTTCATGATTCGTTAATTCCGTAGTCTCAAAACATCCACCCCTATCTACTGCTACATCAATGATAATACTGCCTGGTCGCATATTCATCACCATCTCCTCTGTAACAACAATAGGCGCTCTACCAATTTCATTTCTCAATGCGCCAATTGCTACTTCACAGGTTTTAAGTTGTTTTGCTAAAATATTAGGCTCAATCACCGAGGTCCAAACACGTTGTCCTAAATTATTTTGTAGTCTTTGTAGTCTTGAAACATTGTTATCAAATACTTTCACGCTTGCGCCCAACGCAAGTGCATTGCGCACTGCAAATTCTCCAGTGATATCAGCCCCAATAACCACTACTTTGGTTGGAGGCACACCACTTATACCGCCCAACAAAACACCCTTGCCTGAATTAAAATTACTTAGGTATTGTCCAGCAATCAACATCACCGCACTACCCACTATCTCATTCATACTTCTTAGGATTGGATAGTTTTGATTTTCATCCTTGATATTGTCGATAGATAAAGCAGTAATTTTTTTTGCCATCATTGCAACCAATACTTCTTGATCGATTGCAGATAAATGCAATGGAGAAATAATTGTTTGATACATCTGTAAGAAAGGTAAATCAGATGCAACAGGTGGCGCCGTCTTAATTAAAATAGGGCATTGATACACTGCTGCTTTTTCGAAAGCAATTTCTGCACCTGCATCTGCATAATCTTTATCTGTATAACGGCTTCCTTTTCCCGCACCTGATTCAACTAATACACGATGTCCATTGGCTACCAAAACCCCCACAGCTTCAGGAATTAAACCCACTCTATTTTCTTGGAAAGCAGTTTCTTTTGGAATACCAATTAACAAAGGCTTTGCACTATGAGGAATATCCAATACCTCTTCCTGCGTTTCATAGGAAAATGAAGGATGAATCTGGGGCTTGGTTACACTCATAAGAAATATTTTCATGAAGATACAAAAATACCAGAGATCCTAGAATAGGAAAAGACCTAATCCAAGGAAGCTAATTCATGGTTGATATAAATCCTGCGACGATTGGGGTCAAGTATTTCAATATGCATCACGACCGTGTTATCAGGCATCAGATTAGGTGCTTTTTCTGGCCATTCTACCAAGGAGATATCTGCTTCCTCCAATGCTGCTTCTACCCCAGCCTGCCTTGCATCTGCCTCATTCTCTAAACGATACCAATCCATATGGTAAATTAGTTTACCCTGTACTTGGTATTCATTCATGATGGAAAATGTGGGACTAGACATGGCTTCTTGAATACCCATTGCTTTTCCAATTGCGGCAATTAAGGTTGTTTTACCAGCGCCCATAGGTGCTTGAAAGACCCAGACTGGCGTTGTTGTGTATTGTTGCACCAATTGAAGGGCAATTTCGTCGGTCTGATCAAGGGTGTAGATGAAGTCCATATTGCAAATATAAAGCTTCAAATACAATCCTAAAATGGTTTCGTACCTTTATGTCATAAATATATCATTATGGAAAACATTCAATGGAAGGTAGATGGAATGAGCTGTACCAATTGTGCGTTATCCATTCACAAATACCTAAGTAGCCAAGGCATCCATGAACCTAAAGTGAACTTCATGGAAGGCGAAGTGCAATTTGAATTGGCAAATGCGGATCAAAAAACCAGTTTAATTAAAGGGATTCAAGGATTAGGTTATAAAGTAAGGGGGCAAGACACAGAAACTGCAAGTAAAAAATGGTTGGACAATAATAAAGAGCGTGCCTTCTTCTCTTTGATTTTTACTGTTCCACTTATACTGCATATGATACCAGGTGTGCATATTCATTTCTTAATGAATCCTTATGTACAATTGGCATTGACATTACCCGTTTTTATTGTGGGCATGAACTACTTTGGAAAAAGTGCTTTCAATAGTTTATTACATGGTATCCCCAATATGAATGTATTGGTCTCTATTGGCGCGATGGCTTCTTTTGGTTATAGTTTATATGGCACCATCATAGGACAAGGCGCACAGTTTGCTTATTATGAAACAACAGCGACCATTTTAACCTTTGTATTTTTTGGTAATTATTTAGAAGACGCTTCTATTGCATCCACTCAAAGGGCTTTAAAAGATTTAGTGAAAGCGCAGAAAGTCATGGCAAATATGATTGTCTTTGATGAAAACCATAAAGAAATTATTTTCAATGTGGGAGCCGATACTTTGAAGGTGGGCGATATTTTATTGATCAATTCAGGAGAAACTGTACCGATGGATTGTAAAATATTATCTGGCGAAGCAGAAGTGAACGAAGCCATTGTGACGGGGGAAAGTATCCCAGTGCATCGTGCGATGAAAGATACTTTATTAGGTGGCAGTACAATTGAAAATGGTACAATCAAAGCTTATGTCACTGCAGTTGGGGATCAAACGGTGTTGGCGAATATTTTAAAAATGGTGAAAGCAGCGCAAGGCGAAAAACCCCCTGTACAAATTTTAGCAGATAAAATAAGTGCCATTTTTGTTCCCTTAGTAGTGGGTATTGCCTTACTTACTTTAATGGGCAATTACTTTTTAACGGATATAGGATTTAGTGAAAGTATGTTGAGATCCATTGCCGTCTTGGTGATTTCTTGTCCATGTGCTATGGGCTTGGCCACGCCAGCAGCAATCGCAGTAGGACTTGGGAGAGGTGCAAGAAATGGTGTCTTATTTAAAAATGCAAAAAGTTTAGAAACATTTAAAGACATCAAACAAGTTGTTTTTGATAAAACAGGTACCTTAACAACTGGTCAATTTGAGTTAAGCGGTTTTCATATTATACAAAGTGAACAAGCTCCAATGTCAGAAGACGTATTTAAAATACTCGCCTACTCTTTAGAAAAATATTCCAATCATCCAATTGCTAATTGTATTAAAACAACATGGAAAACCACAGAAGGCATTCAATGGGCTAAAATAGAAGAAGTAAAAGGGATGGGCATTCAAGCAACTGATAAAGAAGGCAATACTTATTGGGCAGGCTCTTTTAAAACATTGAATGACAAGACAACAGAAGATGGTCATAATATTTATATTCAAAAGAACAACCAATTAATTGGATGGATTGATGTGGCGGATCAAATTAGACCTGAAGCAAAAGAAGTGATTGACCATTTACACCGTCAAGGTATCAGCACTATTTTGCTGAGTGGCGATAGGACTTTAAAATGTAAACAAGTTGGAGACGTTTTGGGTATACAAAAAATTATTGCAGAACAAAGTCCTTCAGAAAAATTAGCGACTCTGGATGCATTAATCAAAATTGCACCCACTGCGATGGTAGGTGATGGTATCAATGATGCGCCAGCCTTAGCGAAAGCCACTATTGGTATTTCATTGAGCAACGCCTCACATATTGCTATTCAAAGTGCTCAAGTCGTCTTAATGAATAATGGATTAAAGAACCTTCCAATGTCTTTGGTATTAGGAAGAAAAACATACGAGACCATAAAAGAAAATTTAGCCTGGGCATTCTCTTATAATATTATTGCCATCCCTGTAGCTGCTTTTGGATTTTTAGGCACATGGGGGCCAACCTATGGCGCCATGATCATGGCTTTAAGCGATGTGGTATTGGCCTTGAATTCACTGAGGTTATTTAAAAAGAATTTGACGAAATAGAAAAGAATAAATTATTAATTCATAGAATAAAAGCATAAATAAACAAAAGAGTAAATTATTAATTCATTAAATCATTGATTGGAAGCCTTAGTTGATATATTAAAAAAGTATTGGAACTATGATAGTTTTAGAGGGCAGCAATTGGCTGTGATTGAATCTATCCTTGCTGGCAAAGATACGCTTGCATTATTGCCAACAGGCGCAGGCAAGTCTATCTGCTTTCAAGTGCCTATCATCTACCAAAGAGGCATCTGTATTGTGATTAGCCCCTTGATTGCACTCATGCAAGACCAAGTGAAAGACTTAGTCTCCAAAAATTTAAAAGCTGTTTTATTAGGAAGTCAACTAAGCGCCTACGAGGAGTCTATTGTATTTAAGGATATCGAAGCCAAAAAGTACCAATTCATTTATTGTTCTCCAGAAAAGTTAGCACAGAAACATTTTCAAACCCTACTGAATAATTTACCTATTCAATTATTTGCCATTGATGAAGCGCATTGTATTTCACAATGGGGCTATGATTTTAGACCAAGCTATCGGAAATTAGACTTCTTAAAAAAAACCTTTCCAACTATCCCTATTTTAGCAATGACTGCATCAGCTATTCCAATGGTGCAAAAAGATATGCTAGTGCAATTAGGTATACAAGACGCCAATGTCATCACTGACCAATTTTTAAGACCTAATTTAAGCTATCAAGTCAAAAAAGAAACGGTTAAATTATTTGTATTAAAGAATTTGCTAAAAGAAATTACTGGATCAGTGATCATTTATTGCAATACCAGAAACAATGTAGCTCAACTCGCTAGCATGTTAAGTAGTTACGGATTTAATGTGGCAGGATATCATGCTGGTATGGAATTGAATGAACGTAAGAAAGTACAGGAGGATTGGATGCAAGACAACATTCAGGTGATCATTTCTACGAGCGCCTTTGGGATGGGCATTAATAAAACCAATGTGCGTGCAGTTATTCACTTTGATATTCCTGGAAGTATTGAACAATATTACCAAGAAGCAGGCAGGGCGGGAAGAGATGGATTACAAGCAAAAGCAATCTTACTCTACCAACAAAATGACATAGACTATTGGAATCAGTTACAAGAAAAAAAGATACCTCCAATCGCAGTGATTAAAAAAGCATTTCAAGACCTTTCAGATTTTGTACAATTACCCGTAGGAATGGGCGAATTGCAACAATTTATTTTTGACTTTGAGTTGTTTTGTGCACAATTTAAATGGGATAAAATCATTGCAAGAAATGCATTGCAATGGATAGAGCAAGAGGGTCATGTCAAATTTGCACCTAGTTCTTTCAAACCGACTTTAGTGCAGGTTATTGAAAATAGAATTAGCATCCAATTATTTGAAAAACAATATCCAGAAACTGGCTTTGTATTACAAACATTATTGAGGACCTATGGAGGCATTTTAGATAGTCCTCAGTATATCAATGAAGGCGTACTTGCAAAACTATTGCAACGTGATTTTGAATTTGTACAAACGCAATTAAGCCATCTGCAACAATATGGCATGATTTCATTGGAGCAAAAAGCAAATCAACCGATTGTACAATTTAAATGGAATAGGGCTTCTGCTGAATTCATGACCATTAATTTAGACGAATACCAAGCAAGAAAACTTGCTTTCGAGGACCGAATTCAAGCAATGAGGGATTATATAGGCAATAGATTAGTCACTTGCAGAAACGTATTTCTTGCAAAATATTTTGGTGAAAAAGCACCACAAAGTTGTGGAATATGCGACCTTTGTTTAACTAATAAGCATTAGGTTTATTTTTAACAAAAGATTGGAATCCCATTTTATAGTTTAAAAAATAAAATGTGTTTCTTTACACAAAGCATTCAATTATGGAAGACAAGAAGAAGTATAAAATCCTTTTATGTGAAGACGATAGTAACTTAGGTTTAGTTTTGAAAAACTTTTTAGAATTAAATGATTATGAAGTTACCCTTGAAAGAGATGGTAGATTAGGCCTCGGTGCTTTTCAACGTGAAAAATTTGACCTTTGTTTATTAGACGTCATGATGCCCAATGTGGATGGTTTTACATTGGCCGAAGAAATCAGAGATATTGACCCAGATGTGCCTTTGTTCTTTTTAAGTGCAAAAACTTTAAAAGAAGATATCCTTCAAGGTTACAGACTAGGTGCGGATGATTACATTACTAAGCCATTTGATAGTGATGTGTTGATGCATAAAATTAAAGCCATTATCAAACGTAACGAGGAAGACCATAAGGTTACAGACAATATTGAATTTGAATTAGGCGCATATCATTTCAATCCAAAATTGAGAGAATTAAAAATCAAAGACAGCACACAAATACTTTCTCCAAAAGAAAATGAGTTATTGAAAATGCTTTCCGAATATAAGAACGACTTATTGACCAGAGAAAAAGCATTGAAAAAGATATGGGGTAGTGATACTTATTTCAATGGCAGAAGTATGGACGTGTACATTGCTAAATTGAGAAAATACTTAAAAGAAGATAGTACGATTGAAATTGTCAATATCCATGGAAATGGATTTAGATTGGTGGTACAATAAATCTATCTGAATAGTTCAGGATTGTCTCCAAAGCCTTGCCCTTTATGCTTTCCAAGGTGCTCGTAGGCTTTAAAAGTCACTTCCCTGCCTCTAGGTGTTCTTTGTAAGAACCCTTCTTGAATTAAGAATGGCTCGTATACTTCTTCGATGGTACCTGACTCCTCACCGACTGCCGTTGCAATGGTAGAAATCCCAACTGGTCCTCCCTTGAATTTTTCTATGATGGCAAGCAAAATGCGATTGTCCATTTCATCTAAGCCATGCTCATCTACATTCAATGCTTTTAGTGCATGTTGCGTGATACCTAAATCAACAATGCCATCGTTTAGAACTTGCGCAAAATCCCTTACCCTTCTTAATAAACCATTGGCAATTCTTGGCGTCCCCCTACTTCTTCTTGCAATCTCACCAGCAGCACTTGAATCTACTTTCACTTCTAAAATGCCTGCGCTTCTTTCAATAATTTTTTGCAAGACGGGCGCTGGATAATATTCCAATCTTGATTTAATACCAAAACGAGATAATAAAGGCGCTGTTAATAATCCACTTCTCGTAGTAGCACCAACCAAGGTGAATGGATTTAAATTAATCTGTACAGATCTTGCATTGGGACCACTATCAATTAAGATATCAATTTTATAATCTTCCATGGCAGCATATAAATACTCTTCTACCACGGTACTCAATCGATGAATCTCGTCAATAAACAATACATCATTGGGTTCTAAGCTGGTCAATAAGCCGGCCAAGTCGCTTGGTTTTTCAATAACAGGACCTGAGGTTTCTTTAATCTGTACACCCATTTCATTGGCTACGATCCTGCTTAAGGTTGTTTTACCTAAACCTGGAGGGCCATGAAATAAAATATGATCCAATGCCTCTCCCCTCAACTTTGCAGCTTTTATGAAAATGCTGATATTTTCAATCAACTGTGGCTGACCAGCAAAAGCATCCATGGCAGCAGGACGAATGGTGTTCTCAAATTCTCTGTCCTGCGATGGAATATTTTGAAATGGCCTATCCAAGTTTGGGTTTGACATTGATTGTGTTATTTTGAAGCAGGCATCGCCTTTTCCAATAAGTGTTTGTAAATAAATTGATTTTTCAAGTCGGTGAAATGTTTGCCTTTTGCACCACCCCAACCATGACGACCTCCTGGATACAACATAAATTCAACTGGTTTACCTTGATCTTGCAATGCACTCAATAATTGAATTGAATTTTGCATATGCACATTGTCATCCATTGTACCATGCACTAATTGTAATACACCTTTAAAGTTTTTTAAATGCGTCATCACATTACTAGACTTATATCCTTCTGGATTCTCACCTGGCGTATCCATGAAACGTTCTGTATAATGTGAATCATATAATTCCCATGCTGTTACACTTCCTCCAGCCATTGCATGGGTAAATACAGATGATCCATAAGTCAATGCATAAGAACTCATATAACCACCATAACTAAATCCAGTGATTGCAATTTTAGTAGGGTCTGCTTGTCCATTGGCGATAAACCATTTTGCCATGGTCATATAATCTTCCATTTCCCAATAACCTAAATTACGGTACATATAGTTCACGCCTTCTTTTCCAAAATGTCCACTCGCACGGTGGTCAAATGCCACTTGTATTAATCCTTCTTCTGCCCAAGCTTCTTTTGTTGGATTAGAAGACCAGCTATCCATCACTGTACCTGCGTTTGGGCCACCATAAATACTTACTAATAATGGATACTTTTTATTTGGATCCATTTTTTTAGGCCAAGTCACCAATGCTGGTAATTCAAATAAACCATCGGCGCTCTTAATGCGGATCAATTCTGTTTTAGCCAATTTGCTTGCATCAAAATTAGCTGGTGTTGCTGTACCCAGTACCTCTACCGATTTCTTTTGCACGTTAATAAGCGCTAAAGTCGTTGGTGTTTGAATATTGCTATACAGGGTTACAAAGTTTTTAGCATCAGGTGCTAAATAAACTTGTGCATTATTGAAATCTCCTACTGTTAATCTCTTTTGATTTTTACCATCAAATCCAACTGAGTACAAATCAATTCTTGCACTATTTTCAATACCTCTTGCTGTAAAATATATGGTCTTGTTTTTTTCATCAATTTGACGAATACCTAAGACAGTGAATTTGCCATTGGTAATTGGATATTGCATTTTGCCTTCCATGTCATACATGTACAATTGATTCCATCCACTCGCATCAGCTTGTGCAATGTATCCTTTGTTGTTTGGGATAAAATTAATTCTACCGCCATTTCTATCTTCAAGATCAATCCATGTTTTTTGGTATTCTGTGTACACAGGCTTTTTTGCACCTGTGGTCATATTCAATTCATAAATTTTTAGGTTGTTTTGACCACGATCCATCCAACTCAACCACATCGCATTGTTATTTGGATTCCAAATAGGCCATCCAAAATACTGATCATCTGCTTCATTAAAATCAGCCCAAGTAATGCTTCCACCTTCTGGTGTAGTCCATCCAATTTTGACTGTTGGATTTTGATCGCCCGCTTTTGGATACCTTGTTTCTTCTACAAAGCCATGCTGTCCTTCGCTATTGTAGATTGGGAACATAGGTACTTTGCGCTCATCAAAACGCATAAACGAAATATACTTACTATCTGGACTCCACCAGAATGCACGGTACTGTGTTGGACGACCAAATATCTCTTCAAAATACACCCAGCTAGCATAACCATTTAAGATACCAGTAGCACCATCATTGGTAATCGCCACTTCCTTTTTTGTGGCCAAGGATAAAGTGTATAAATTATTGTTCTTAGTATAACCTACATAATTACCATCAGGTGATAAAGTAGGATTTTTTTCTTCTGCATTGTCAAAAGTCAATTGCACCTCTGTCCCATTGTCCCTTAAAAAGAGGTCTCCTTTTTTAAGGACCACTGATTTTTCGGTTGGCACCAGTTCTGCTGGTGCAATTGTGTATTGCTTTGTAGCAAGATTATACAAGTAATTTTTTGGTGCAGCATCCTCCCCTCTTTTTGTGTTCAACACAAATTGAGTATTATCTACCCAACGTACAAAACGAGGTAAGCCACTTTGAGGCATTTGCGCTATCCCAGTAAAAGATAGCAAACTAAAAACGACAGCAACTAAGATTGTTTTTTTCATAGTATTTAATTTTGTTCTAAAGCACTACATTGATCATTTTACCTTTTACGAATATGAGTTTTTTTATTGGTTTTCCTTCCATCCATTTTTGAATTAATGGATTATTTAGTACAATTTCATTGACCTGTGCTTCGGTTGCATCTAAATCAATCGCGATATTGGTTCTTACTTTCCCATTGATACTCACAGGATACTCCTTTGAAGTCTCAGTGACATACTGCGCATCAAAGATGGGGAATGCAGCATCAATCACTAATCCTTGGTTGCCAATTAAGGACCAAAGTTCTTCACTGATATGTGGCGCATAAGGTGCCAATAAAACAAGGACCTGAGATAAGACTTCTTTTTTATGACAACCCAAATCAAATAATTCGTTCACACAAATCATAAAACTACTAACCGCAGTATTGTAACTATGTCGCTCGGTATCTTCCTCTATTTTTTTAATGGTCTTATGCAGCACTTTAAATTCTGCTGGGGTTGCTTTTTCATCTAGCCAAACCTGTCCTTTCATTTCGTCGTAAAACAACCTCCATAATTTTTTCAAAAATCGGTGCACCCCTTCAATGCCTTTGGTATCCCATGGCTTGCTTTGTTCAACTGGCCCCAAGAACATTTCGTACATTCTAAAAGTATCAGCGCCATATTTCTCAACAAGCACATCTGGGTTCACTGTGTTGAATTTAGACTTAGACATTTTTTCTATTTCCACACCACAGATATATTTTCCATCTTCTAATTCAAATGTCGCATTGGCATAATCTGGTTTCCACTTTTTGAACGCTTCTGTATCCAATATTTGACCATCCACAATATTCACATCCACATGCAATTGGTCTACTTCCATGGTCTTTGCCAATCCAGCAGAAACAAAAACGGGTGTGCCTCTTTTACGGTATACAAAACGGGAACTTCCTTGAATCATTCCCTGGTTTAATAATTTCTTGAAAGGTTCATCAAAACCGATATGTCCTAAATCATACAATACTTTGGTCCACATCCTGCTGTACAATAAATGTCCAACAGCGTGTTCGGTTCCACCAATATATAAGTCTACCTGACCCCAATAATCACTCACTTTTCGATCACAAAATTCAGTGGTATTATGTGGATCCATATACCTTAAAAAATACCAACTACTACCGGCAAAGCCCGGCATCGTATTGGTTTCAAAATGATTGGCCTTCCAGTCTTCGATATTTGCAAGAGGCCCTTCTCCGTCTGGACCTGGTCCATAGTTTTCGACAGTTGGTAATAATAAAGGCAGCTCGCTTTCTGATAAAGGATATGCAATGCCATTTTTCCATTGAATTGGGAAAGGTTCTCCCCAATAACGTTGTCTGCTAAATGCAGCATCACGCATACGGAAATTGACTTTCTTTTTTCCGATACCCATTGCTACTAATTTTTCAATCACAATGGCAATAGCATCTTTTTGAATCATTCCATTTAAAAAATCACTATTGGATAAAATACCTTCCTTGGTAGGATTCGCGGCAGTGCCGTCATAATCATCTCCAATAATATTGGTAATAGGAATATTAAAATGTTGGGCAAATTTAAAATCACGATCATCCCCACAAGGCACCGCCATAATCGCACCTGTACCATATCCTGCAAGAACATATTCAGAAATCCAAATTGGTATGCGTTGTTGATTAAATGGATTCACCACATAAGCGCCAGTAAAACAACCTGTAATTTTTTTCTCTGCAATACGCTCACGCTCGCTTCTACTTTTCACATAAGCGATATAGTCATTCACTTCTTGCTGATTGGATGCAGGTACAATCTCTTGTAATAATGCATGTTCTGGCGCGACGACTAAAAAATCTACTCCAAATACGGTATCAGGTCTTGTGGTATACACAGTAATTACTGCACTTTGATTCGCCACTTTAAAATCAATCTCTGCACCATAACTTTTACCAATCCAATTCGCTTGCATTTCTTTCATTGCATCACTAAATTGGATAGTATCTAATCCTGTTAATAAACGATCTGCATATTCAGTGATGCGTAAATACCATTGACGTAATTTCTTTTTTTCTACCGGATGGCCTCCTCTTTCACTATATCCATTGATCACTTCGTCATTGGCTAAAACAGTACCTAATGCAGCGCACCAATTCACTTCCCCAAAACCACAAAACGCCAATCGATATTGCATCAACACATCTTGCTGAGCTTTCTCATCCCAACTATTCCAATGCGCTGCTGTAAAATTTAAATCAGGATCAGCAGGGCAGATATGTTGCAAGTTACCTTGAGCTTCAAATGTTTTCACCAAGGCATCGATTGGATTGGCCTTATTTAAATGACGATCAAAATAGCTATTGAACAATTGTAAGAAAATCCATTGTGTCCATTTATAATAATTGGCATCACAAGTTCTTACTTCTCTGTCCCAATCATAACAAAATCCAATATTGTCTAATTGACTTCTAAAATTATCAATATTGCTATGGGTACTTTTTGAAGGATGCACCCCATGCTCAATGGCATATTGTTCTGCAGGTAAACCAAAAGCATCATATCCCATAGGATGTAAAACATTGAATCCCTTTAATCTTTTATACCTGCTGTAAATATCAGAAGCAATATAGCCTAAAGGATGGCCCACATGCAAGCCTGCCCCACTCGGATAAGGGAACATATCTAAGACATAACATTTTGGCTTATTGCTTTGATTGGAAACCTGGTAGGCCTTTTGATTTTTCCAGCTTGTTTGCCATTTTTTTTCGATCGTCCTAAACTGATACTCCATCTGCTAAATTTTCTTAAAAATCTGTAATTATTCGGTTTTGAATCTGCCGGCCCACCATACCCCCTATTTTTAACAAAATTGGGTATAATTCGAGCTCTGCAAATGTAAGTCTTTAGCGTTCAAAACCCTACATTTGCATTGCGAACAAGTAAAATTTTAATGCCATGGCAGTATCCGGAAATGGATCTTTAAAGAGAAGCAAACCAAATTATATCTACAGCATTGTTGGGGTAGCCATTGTGTTGTTCATTATGGGGATTATGGGTTGGTTTTTCTTAAACCTCCATGCAATTGGAGACAATTTCAAAGAGGATATCAGAATTAGCGTTTACTTAAGGACGGCTGACAAAAATACGGTGGGTAAAATTCAAGCTTTTATTGCCGCTGCACCCTACGCAAAAAACGTAGAATATGTAGACAAGGAAAAAGCAAAAGCGATTTGGAATAAGGAAAACAACGAGGATTGGTCAAAAATTTTAGACGTCAACCCTTTACCTGAAAGCATTGATTTTTTTGCGAAAGCAGATTATGTAAATCCAGATAGCTTATCTAAAATAAGTGAAAGCATTGCTAGCAATTTTAAAAATGATATAGCAGATATCCAATATCCAAAAAGTTTGGTGACCAATTTAAACGAACGTGCCACTAAAGTTGGTCTTATCTTTTTAGTAATGTCACTCATTTTATGTACCATCGTGATTATTAGTATAGACAATACCATTCGTTTGGCGATGTTTAGCAACCGCTTTTTAATCAAGACCATGCAAATGGTGGGCGCCACAAGAAACTTTATTTCAAAACCACTTGTCATACGTGCCTTAATAAATGGTTTAATCAGCGCTTTAATTGCTATCTTTTTGTTATCTGGGTTGATCCAGTGGGCTACTTCGCAATTTCCACAACTTAAAACCTTACAAGGTATTGGCAATAGCTTATTGTTATTTGGAGGATTGATTGTGATTGGTGTAGGCATCTCCGTATTCAGCACTTACCGAAGTGTGGTGAAATATTTAAAAATGAAATTAGACGAACTTTATTAATATATTATTTATGAAAGAAAAAAGTACAAAACGCTCTTTAGACCTATTTGGTAAATCCAATTATACGTGGATGATCATTGGCGCCGTATTGATTATTGCAGGTATGCTATTAATGGCTGGAGGCAAAAGTGCAGACCCAAATGTATTCAATGAAAATGAAGTGTATAGCTTTAGAAGAATCACACTTGCACCATTGTGTATCATAGCAGGATTTATTGTAGAAATATACGCTTTGTTTAAAAAAGCTTAAACTTCATTATACCTATTAGAGCGATGCATGCATCGCTCTTTTTTTTAATACATACTATGAATACTTTACAAACTATTTTAATTGCCATTATTGAAGGTATCACCGAGTTTTTACCAATATCTAGTACGGCGCATATGAAATTTGCCAATCCTTTTTTAGGGATTGCAGATAGTCCATTTGTGGACCTTTATGAAATTGTGATTCAATTTGCTGCAATCCTTTCGGTGGTGGTGATTTATCGTAAAGAATTCTTCAATTTCAAGGACTATCGTTTTTATTTAAAATTAGGTTTAGCCGTAATCCCTGCATTGCTTTTTGGTGCCTTACTTAAAAAATACATTGACGCTGTTTTAGATAACCTATGGGTGATTGCAACTGTCATGGTAATGGGTGGTATTGCTTTGATATTTATAGATCGATATTTTAAAAAGCAAGTCGAGTCTGTAGTTCAACAACCAATTCAATTTAAGCAAGCATTCTGGGTTGGATGTTTTCAGGTATTGGCTATCCTATTTCCTGGATTAAGCCGAAGTGCTGCCACCATTATTGGTGGATTAAGCCAAAATTTAAGTAAGAAAGCTGCTGCAGAATTTTCATTTTTTTTAGCTGTACCAACCATGCTTGCAGCATCTGCAAAAAGTACATTAGATGTGTACCAAGACCACCCAGAAGTATTTGTGACAGATAACTTAATCAATCTTTGCATTGGAGGAATCGTGGCATTTTTTGTGGCATTGGTTAGTGTTAAATTCTTCATTCAATTTGTCCAAAAAAGAGGATTTTCCTTATTTGGCTGGTACCGAATTGCTTTAGGCTTATCCATGCTAGCTTGGCTATACCTTCAAAAAGCTTAATGGATTTAAAGATAGATTCGCATTTATTCGTATTTTGAGTGTAAACCATTGCAATATGCAAACTGCATCTAAAAAAGTCATAAATAGTTGGGCCATGTATGATTGGGCTAACAGTGTTTATAGTCTTGTAATTTCTTCTACCATATTTCCCGCATTTTATGAGGCTGTTACTGGAGACGGCAATGAGGATACCTTAGTCGATAAAGTGAGCATTGGATCTTTTGAATTCATCAATACAGCATTGTATAATTATGTATTGGCGTTTGCATTTATAATTGTTGCCCTATTGTCTCCTCTTTTATCATCCATTGCAGATTTCAAAGGGAATAAAAAACAGTTTCTACGGTTTTTTTGTACATTAGGAAGTTTGGCATGTGCTAGTCTCTACTTTTTTGATGCTACACATGTAGGATTAGGATTAATCTCCATGATCATTGCCTGTATTGGATTTTGGAGCAGTCTGGTTTTTTATAATTCCTATTTACCCGAAATTGCTGCACCAGAAGACCAAGACCGCGTAAGTGCAAAAGGATTTATGCTAGGATATATTGGCGCTGTTATTTTACAATTAATTTGTTTCGTCTTTGTATTAAAACCAGACTTGTTTGGAATCACAGTGGGCAAAGCATCTCAAATATCTTTTTTATTAGCAGGTGCATGGTGGTTTGGTTTTGGACATTGGGCCATTAATAGATTACCTGCTAGCCAAAAAAACTTAAAAACAGACCAATCAGATAATGTTTTTGTAGGCGGCTATAAAGAACTGCATAAGGTTTGGTTGCAATTAAGAAAAATGCCCGTTTTAGACCGTTTTTTAGGCGCATTCTTTTTTTACAATATGGGTGTTCAAACAGTGATGCTAGCTGCCACCTTATATGGAAAAAGTGAATTGAATATTCCAACAACAAATTTAATCATTGCTATTTTAATCATTCAATTGGTGGCCATTCCTGGTGCTATGCTCATGAGTAAAATGGCTGTTAAATTGGGCAATTTTAATACCTTGATGATTGCAGTTTCATTTTGGATCCTCATTTGTATCATTGGTTATTTTGTGCCAAGAAACGGCATCATAGAATTTTATTGTTTAGCAACCATGGTTGGATTTGTGATGGGTGGAATACAATCCGTGAGCAGAAGTACTTATGCTAAACTTATGCCAGAAACAAAAGACACTACCTCTTTCTTTAGCTTTTTTGATGTCACAGAAAAAGTAGCTATTGTCATTGGTATGTTTAGCTTTGGTTTTATCATTGAATTAACAGGCTCGCAAAAAAATGCAGTACTTGGATTATGTGTATTTTTTATCATTGGCTTAATTTTGTTATATAGAACATCGCTAAAAAACAAACATGCAAATTTATAGTCTTCATACAGGTAATTTTAAATTAGATGGTGGTGCCATGTTTGGTGTGGTGCCTAAATCCATTTGGAATAAAACCAATCCCGCTGATGAAAATAATTTATGTACTTGGGCACTTAGATGCATGCTAGTTGTATCTGGAGATCGTAGAATATTAATTGATACGGGCATGGGCAATAAACAAGATGCAAAATTCTTTAGCTATTATCAACCCACTGAAACCAAAACAATTGCTGAGGCATTGGCCCAGCATGGATTCAAACCAGAAGACATTACTGACGTGCTATTAACGCATTTACACTTTGACCATGTTGGTGGTGCAGTGAATGACGATAACGGCACCCTTCAATTAGCTTTACCCAATGCAACTTATTGGGTTAGTGCCCCACATTGGGAAACAGCAACAAACCCAAACAGAAGAGAAAAAGCAAGCTTCCTAAAAGAAAATATCATGCCCTTAATGGAGAGTGGTCAATTGAAATTAATTGAGATTCCATTATTTAAAAGCGATATCAATTTACAAGAAATCCATTTTGCAGAAAATATCAGTTGCATTGTTGTGAATGGACATACCCAGGGTATGCTCTTGCCAAAGATTCAATATGGCAATCATCAGATTGTGTATATGGCAGACTTATTGCCTTCGGTAGGACATTTGCCGATCCCTTTTGTAATGGGCTATGATATGCAACCACTTTTTACACTCAACGAAAAAGAAATCTTCTTAAACGAAGCCTGTACCAAAAACTATACTTTATTTTTTGAACATGATTCAGTGAATGAATGTTGTGATTTACATGTAACAGAAAAAGGCATTAGAGCAAAAACTTGTTTTAATTTAGATAGCTTGAAAAACTAAAGCCTCATTTGTATCTAAACATTGCCCGAAAGTAAAAAAATATTTATTTAGGGACTACTCCACTTCAATCAAGGAGCTTAATGGATACCTTAAACCTTCATAGCTTTTCATATCTACTTTAATTGATCCAACAATAATAGGCGTTTCAATTCTTATTGGAATATGGTTCTCGTCGTCTGTGACCCAGATAGTCATGCGCTCTCCGCCTTCAAACATAGACCCTTTCACAAGCAATGGGGCTATTTTAATGGCTTTAAACTTGCCAAATTTAGTTCGTACAATTTCTTTGCCTAAATATTTGAAATAAGAAGGAAACAATTCATTGTCGAGGAAAAAATTTAAGTAGACTTTTTCATTGACTTCAAGATGTTGAAAATCTAAATTCCTTACAGCATAAACAGCGCTGATTACATCAAAAGTGCAATCTGCAGTTTTATAGGACTCCCCTTTTTGGGTGACTACATTATTCGTTTTTTGATTGAATCTAAGGTTTTGATTTTGATGAAAAGAACCTTCATTGATGCTTCTGCTAAAATAATAAGGTAGTAAAGTTTTGCTGTCCACAATGGATTCATATTTATCACGTACTTTAAAAATCCAATCATACCGACGATTGGAATTACCAGTAGCAGTCAATGCAAGCGCTGGCTCCCCTTCCCATTTAGAAGGCGATACTGCAAATTGAGCGTCACCCGCTTGCACATACAATCCTATCACATTGTAAAAAATAGTATAGGTAATTTTTTCACCCGAAATAAATGCAGTATTAGTTTGACTACATATCTCTTTGGACTGTTTTGGCATCAGCGTTAATAATGTGGCCATCCAAATTTGAAAGAGGTATAAGAACATGTCGGGGAATATTGACTATAAAATTATTGCTTTAATCTAAAACCAAGTAATAAAACAGCGCCTATGATAGAAGGAATTAAAAAATTAACAATCCAAATTAAAGTGGTTAGGGCAATAAGCATGATATCGTTCTGGTAGAATGGCGCCATTAATAATAAAAACAATTGTCCCCGTATGACTAAATCGGTCAAACTAATTGCAGGAATCATACTTAAAAAAAACAATAAAGCCATAATACCAATACTTAAATCCATCCAACCAACAGGTATAGATAACATTTCTGCTGCCCAATTATATTGCAAAAGGTAGATGCTATAACGCGCTAATGCAAGGCCAAGTAATTTCCATTTTAAAGCTGGATCAATTTGCAAGAGGTTGATTTTGGAAAACCAGCCCTTTAAAGGTTGATTGTAAAAAAACAAAAACAATGCAATGATTGCACCAAAAGGTGCAACCCATTTTAACCAAGGAAAAAAAGGAAGGTTAAAAAACAAGGCAAAGCATCCAAAACAAATCGTCATGATGATTTGCGCATAAGAAGCCCAAGCCATCTGGGTAATACCTTTCAACTTAGTTCCTGGGGCTAAAAATAAAGTTCTACCTACATAGTCGCCTGATCTTGCAGGTGTAAAAAATGAAAAAGCCTGTCCTACTAAGACGGCCTTCAGTGCTTGTCCTATGTTGAAAGTATTTGTAGATGCGATGACAGACTTCCATTTGATGGCTTCGATGGTGTAATTCAGTATTAATAAACAAGCCATCAGCAACCAGGCCGACCAATGGATTTTAGCCAATTGTACTTTTAAATCTGCTCCGTATTGATTTAAATTTTCATTTTGCAGTACCTTATTGTAGATCGCAATAGCACAAATCACAAATAAGATGAACCCAATCAATTTATTTCCAAGAGAAAGTAGTGGCTTAAGTTTACTTGAATTCATGTTTTGCAAAGATCGTATTTTGAAGGGATATCTGTAACTTTATCCCATGTCAAAAACACCGATTATTTTAGGTATTGATCCTGGAACGCAAATTTTGGGCTATGCAGTTTTACAAGGTGGCCTTCAGCCTAAAATCATTATGATGGATGTGCTTAAATTGACCAAAGAAAAAGATATCTACGCACGCTTGCAGATGATCCATGCAAAAATAATTGAGTTAATGGAAACTTATCATCCAGCACATTTTGCGATTGAAGCACCTTTTTTTGGAAAGAACGTACAGAGTATGCTAAAATTGGGAAGGGCCCAAGGGGTAGCCATTGCAGCAGCCATGCATTACAATACACCTGTTACAGAATATGCGCCCAAAAAAGTAAAGCAATCCATTACTGGAAATGGTAATGCCGATAAAGATATGGTTTGGAAAATGTTAGAGCGCGTGTTAAATGTAAAAGAAAAACCAAAGCATTACGATGCCACAGATGCGCTTGCGGTTGCACTATGCCATTGGCATCAAATTAATCGACCAGTCATTAGCACTGGAAAGGGCTTAAAAGGATGGGATGATTTTATTCAAAAAAATCCAGCGCGTTTAAAAAAACAAGAAAGAAAATAGGGCTATAATGAAACTGGCAACTTCGCAATAATCGCCTCTTGCACTTCAATCAATTCGGCTTTAGACAATTGTAATTTTGGATTGGCAAAATTAAGGTCATTTGCTTGATTGATTGGGATCAAATGTATATGCGCATGGGGCACTTCTAATCCAACAGTGACAATACTTACACGATCACAAGGAAAGCAAGCAGCAATTGCTGCTGCTATAGGTTTTGCAAACACCAATATTTGGGAAAGGTAATTGTCTGGTAGTTCAAAAACTTTATCCACTTCTTTTTTAGGCACCACCAATACATGCCCTTTTTGCAAAGGGAAAATATCCAAGAATGCAAAGAATAGTTCATTCTCTGCAATCTTGTAAGCAGGTATATCACCTTGGATAATTTTTGAAAAGATGGTCATTGTAAGTTGGACAGGGTAAATTAAATGGTAATATTATCAATGCTAAATTTCATCACGCCATTGGGTGCTTGAACTTCTGCAGTATCACCAATTTTTTTACCAATCAATCCTTTCCCTATTGGTGAAGAGGCAGAAATCTTACCCGCTTTTAAATCGGCTTCCTTCTCTCCAACTAATTGATAGGTTACCGTCTTTTTTGTCGCTAAATTCGTAATTGTCACCCTTGTCAATATCGTCACTTTGCTAGTATCAATGGTGCTTGTGTCTACAATTTTTGCATTCGATACGGCTACCTCTAATTGCTTAATTTTTGATTCTAACATGCCCTGTGCTTCTTTAGCAGCATCATATTCGGCATTTTCTTTTAAATCTCCTTTTTCTCTTGCTTCTGCAATCGCTCTTGATGCCGCTGGACGATCAATAGATTTCATGCGTTGTAATTCCTCACGCATTTTATCAAAAGTCTCTTGGGTTACGTATACGTTTGTTTCGCTCATACCTTCTGTTTTATATAAAAAAATACAACGCCACATAATTGGAGCGTTGCATGTTACAAAGATATCATATTAGGGTCAAATGAGCCCTAATTTTTTGAGTAAGATCTTAGACATCTTAAAATATGCCTCCTGGCTGTAGCCAGCAATATGTGGTGTTAAAATGAAGTTTGGCAGGGCCATTAAGGCTTCTAAATTGTTCCTTTCTGCATGACTATAACTGTCTAGTCGTTCATTCTCAAGCACATCCAAGCCAGCCCCTCTAATTTGTTGATTTTGAAGCGCTTCCAGCATTGCTTGGGTTGATGTAACACCACCCCTACAAGTACTTAAAAAATAAGGTTGTTGTTTTAATTGTTCAAAAAAATGGGTATTCGCAAAATGCTTTGTCAGGGGAGTTAAAGGCAGGTGCAAACTAATCACTTCGGCTTCCTGTTGAATGGTTTCCAATTGAACCATTTTAACATGCGGAAACTGTTGCCACCCCAAAGCCCTAGGATAAATATCATGGGCTAAAATTTCTACATCAAAGCCTGTCAATACTTTTGCAAATGCAGCACCTGTATGACCAAATCCAATGATGCCCACTTTTTTCCCAGTCAACTCATCGCCACGATTGTCATCTCTAATCCATTGACCCATTTTTATTTCGCCATATGCACTATGAATGCGGTGCATTAAATTCAATAATAATCCTAAACTATGTTCTCCAACAGCAGTGCAATTTCCTTCTGGACTACTCACACATAGAATACCTTTAGCTTCTGCCAGAGCGGTGTCAATCAATTCCATCCCACTACCCAATCGACCAATCCATTTTAATGAATTTGCGTTGTCAATTATTTTTGCATCAATTTGTAATCTAGTAGTCACAATCAATCCAACTGCATCTGCAATTTTTAAATGCAGTTCATCATAGCTAATAGTAGGTTCGTAACAAATTTCAAAACCTTTTTGCTCGAGCGTCTCTAATAAAAAAGGATGCACTGCTGCCGTTACAATAACATTATTAGACATAGACTAAGGATTGTGCATTTTAAAAGTAAGATCCGCAAAGTCTTGATAGGTCAAGTTCTCGGCTCTCTTTGTAAAGATAGGATCTTGTAACTGTTCTGTAGTAAAATAAGGTTTCAATGGATTTCTTAACATTTTACGGCGCTGACCAAAAGCCATTTTTACAATATGATAGAAACTCTTGATTGAACTAAATTCTGGAAATGTGGATTTGCGTTTTAAACGAATCACACCACTCATTACATTAGGCGGTGGCGTAAAAGCAGAAGATGGCACATCAAATAAATATTCCACCTCATAAAATGCCTGGGTCAATACACTCAATATTCCATATGCTTTTGAATGTGGCTTGGCTGCAATTCTTTCTGCTACTTCTTTTTGAAACATCCCAATCATTACAGGCACTTGCTCTTTCCAATCCAATACCCTGAACACTATTTGTGTAGATATGTTATATGGAAAATTACCGACTAGTGTAAATTGACCCTCAAAAGGAATGGCGGTTTCTAAAAAATCTTCATTGATTAATTTACCCTCCAATTGAGGATAGGTATGTAAAAGATAAGCTACTTTTTCACGATCCAATTCCACCGCTTTAAACGCTTGTTTAGGCAGGTCCAAAATATGTTGGGTTAAGGCACCTGCTCCTGGACCAATTTCCAATAATTGGTCGATAGGTGTATCCTCAAGGGCAGCTTTAATTTGTAAACAAATTTGGACGTCGTTAAGGAAGTGTTGACCCAATGACTTTTTAAGGGTGTATTGCATGAAGCAAAGTTAGGTTTTTGTGCGTACTTTTACACCCTAATCAACTGGATATGAACCAAGACATCAGAAAACCAATTATAGGCTTTACTTGCGGAGATTTAAACGGCATTGGCATTGAATTAATCATCAAATCATTGTCTGATAGTCGACTACTCGAATTTATGGTGCCTGTAATTTTTGCGAACCATAAAGCGATCAATTTTTACAGCAAGGGCATCCACGATTTACAAATGACTTTCACAACCGCTCCAGATCTTGATAAGCTGAATCCTAAACAAGTGAACTTGATTCAATGCTGGGAGGAAGAAGCTACTATTCAACCAGGTGAACTTACAGAAATAGGTGGCAAATATGCATTGATCTCTTTAGAAAAAGCAGTTGACGCATTAAAAAATAAAAAAATCGACGGCTTAGTAACTGCACCAATTCATAAGAAAAATATCCAGTCACCTAATTTTAATTTTAGTGGACATACCCCTTATTTGCAACATGCATTTGGGAATGTAGAAAACCTAATGTTATTGGTAGCAGAAAATTTAAGAATGGCCTTAGTAACTGAGCACCTTACGATACAAGATATTGCGCAACATATTACCAAAGATAAGATCAAACAAAAATTACAAATCCTGCACAGAAGCTTGCAAAAAGATTTTGGCATAGACAAGCCTCGTATTGCTGTATTAGCTTTGAATCCACACGCCGGAGACGATGGTTTGATTGGTAAGGAAGAAATTGAAATCATTCAACCAGCAATTAAAGAAGCAAAACAACAGATGTTGGTATACGGACCTTATTCTGCAGATGCTTTTTTTGCTAGAGGACAACACGAAAAATTTGATGCAGTCTTAGCAATGTATCATGACCAAGGCATGATTCCATTTAAATCATTGGCATTTGGAGATGGCGTGAACTTCACTGCTGGATTGCCAATTGTTAGAACGAGTCCAGACCATGGAACAGCTTTTGATATTGCAGGAAAAGACAAGGCAGATGCCAGTTCATTTACAGCAAGTATTTTTGAATGTATTCGGATTATTCATGCTAGACAAGGCTATCGCGATATGCGTTTAAATCCTTTAAAGAAGGTAAGCCATAAGATGTTTGCAAATGCAGTTGACGAAAGATTAGACGAAAATTAATGCATTCATTTAAATGAATAGTACTCTCTTTTAAATTTACATCTCTAAAAAAGGCAGGCTTTTTTCAATTTCACTAAGGATTGAATACCCCAAGACGGTTCCAATGTATTTGCCTTAGTCTGCGCATTGAAACACAGCTCTGCTTTTTGAATCAATGGTTTTGCTGACTTACATCCACCTCCAAAAATAAAAGGTATTTTATGTTGGATATTGGCTTCCAAAATATAGGCCCTAGGATTATTAGGATTCAATTTCTTTGCCATGCTTAGGGCGTTTTTAATTTTATCTTCATAGGTAAACCACCTCAATGCAGGATTCACTGACAACTTTGCAGTATAAGCCAAACTTTCTGCGCAATAGATTTCATCATTCACTGTAATGGATTTTGCTCTAGCTAACCATATTAATGCATCATTGGCTAAGGCATCCCTATCACCCATTTTCAAAAGACACATAAGTGATTTAGTCATTCCAGCATAATAAGGAATCAACCAATTGGTTTTATCTACACTGTAAAGCTGTTCAAATTTTAGGTATAATTGCGTGTAGGAGCTGGGATTATTTGTCTGATTAAATTGCATGACAGCAGACTCCAATGTTTTACTTTGATTGCTAACCTGTGCATACAGAGGCAACTGCAAGAGTAATATGAAAAGGACAATTGTATTTCGCATCTAATGCAATTTAAAACATTGAATTGGAAACACCTTGATTGATCACATAATTCGTATAGGTAATTTCGATGGTACCTTTTTTTTGCTTTAAAGCTTTTTGCTTTGCGGCAGGATCCTCGTCTCCAAATTCTAAAGTAATCCCATTGGGTAATTTATAGTCCTTGGTGTTGAACCCAAAAATAAGCTTGCTAGGAAGTCCATAGTTGGCATATTGACCATACTCCATGGTAATCTCATAAGTGCCATTCTCTTTTGTAGTGGTAAAAGTCTTGTACACCAATGCATCCACCGGATCAATCCATAGTGTTGAAATCACCCAATCCAATTTTTCATCTGTTGGAATTAATTTAATCGCCTGCAATGATTTGCCTTTAAACATTTGAACCCCGGACTCGATAGCAATATATTGTTTGTTGTTCAATAGAGAATTGATGGTGACCGAAACGCCCCCTTTAGGTAATAAAGAGATACCACCCTCTTTTTTAACTTTCAATAAATTCGGTTTCTTAAAATATACTTTGACCTTCCCCAATGAGGCTTTTATAAATGCCACATCGGTTTTCATAACACCTGTTGCCACATAATCATTAACTGTATTCAATTTCTCAGTCACTCTTTCAATCAAGGGATTGGTTTGTGCAAAGGCAGCCACATGAGCAAGGCATATTCCTACAAAAAGGAAAATTATTTTTTTCATATCGAACTAATTATATTTTTTTAAGCTTGGATTAGCTTAAAATATCTTTCTTTTTCATGATCCAAACAGAAGCGCCTACAAACAATCCAATATGTATCGCTAGTATGATGATTGAATTTTTAATTTTAGCCACATTCAAGATACTACCCGTGATTGCGTCATTTGATTCATTGACTTGAATATCAAAAAATTCTTTCCAATTATTCATATGGGTTGTAAATAAATAAGGCTTCACCACATTGAACAATGGAATGTTAAGCGTACTTAGGATAGTAAAAAAAACAATCGCACTAATAGTTGCAACAATGGGTCCAATTGAATTATTCGCTAAACTAGACATTAAGAAGCCTAAGGCGGCTACTGTCAATAAAGAAAAACTTGCAAAAACAAATGCACCTAGGTATCTCCAGAAAACATCTTGCTCTTGAATCAATACCACATAATTCGACTTCATCAGGAATAAATCATCTGTGCCAAATATCCACATGCTTAAAAATAGTGCTAGAAAGGCCAACCAGATCAATAACAAAATAGTGTACAAACTTGCTGCTACAAATTTAGCCAAGACCCACTGTGTTCTACTATAAGGGGTTGTAAATAATAACCTCAAAGTGCCCAAATTCGCTTCGCCAGAAAGCATATCAGCTGCAATCAAAGCCACCAATAGCGGCACATGCACAAGTAGCAATTGCAATAAAATATAACAGATCAAATACCCATTTAACACTTTCCCATCCACCGTTAAAGTATCATTGATATCCTTCATCAAAAATGCAGCATAAGCCTCACCATCTATTTTTAATCCCATTTGTATCACCAATATCAATGCAGCAATCGCACCAAATGCAATATAAGTTCTTGGCCTTTTGTAGATTTTAAAAAGTTCAATTTGAATAATTGGCCACATATTAAAAAGTTGAAGTAAGTTGTAAAAAATAATCTTCCAAGGAATTTTTTGCTTCCAATGAAACCAGGTTGATATTAGAAGCAACTAAAAAAGCATTTAAGGCAGGGATCTCTAGTTTAGGAATCGTCAGATAAATCCCTTCTGTTCGATCTAAAACATTTGAACGATATGCTGATGCCATTAATTTTTGTTTCGCATCCGCGTCATCCAAGGTCTTAATTTGTACAATGGTTTTATTTGGATCTAGTAAACTTGAAGTAGGTCCTTCTGCCATTTTTTTACCCTGATGGATAATTAAAATATGGCTCGCAATTTGTTCTATTTCAGAAAGTAAATGTGAGGAAACTAAAACAGTTTTACCCTGGTCTTTAGAAAGTGATTTGATTAGTTGACGGATGTCTGCAATACCTTGAGGATCCAGTCCGTTGGTGGGTTCATCTAATATAATCAACTGAGGGTCGTGTAATAATGCAATACCAATCCCTAGTCTTTGCTTCATCCCCAATGAATAGGTTTGTACTTTATCATTGGCTCTTGATAATAATCCTACCTGTGCTAAAGTCGCTTCGATCTTAGCTGCAGTAATTTTTTGTTTACGCAATTTTGCAAATAAGGTTAAGTGTTCCTGTGCAGTTAAGTAAGGATATGAATCTGGACGTTCTATGACTGCACCAATCTGTTCTAAAATTACAGAACGATGATTTGTTAAAGATTGGCCAAAGATTTCGATATGCCCTTGTGTAGGATGGATTAAGGAAAGCAACATTCGGATAGTGGTACTTTTCCCAGATCCGTTTTGGCCCAAAAAACCATACACCTGTCCTGCTTCTACTTCAAAAGAAAGCTGGTCTACTGCCTTTAAGGCGCCAAAGCTTTTACTTAATCCTTGTACTTTAATAACTGACATAATACTATAACAATCAATAGAATGATTTGTTGCGAATCTTTACTGCTATTCACAAAAAACCCCGAAAATTCGGGGTTTTTATTATTCAAATATTTGCTTATTTGTACTGAGGAATGATGCTATTCGCTAAATCAACCATTTGCTTTAATCCATCTTCAGGTAAGTTACCTTTTTTGAATTCAGCCAATACATTTGGTAATTTATTAGACATCTCTAACAAGAAATGTGCTTCAAAATCTTTCACGTTTTTAACCGCTACTTCTTTCAACAAACCTTGTGTACCCAAGTAGATAATGGCTACTTGTTTTTCTACCGTAAACGGTGTGTACTGTGCTTGCTTCAAGATCTCTACGTTTCTTGCACCTTTATCAATTACATTCTTAGTTGCTGGATCTAAGTCACCACCAAATTTAGAGAAGGCTTCTAACTCACGGTATAATGCCTGGTCTAATTTTAATGTACCAGATACTTTTTTCATTGATTTGATCTGCGCGTTACCACCCACACGACTTACAGAAATACCTACGTTGATCGCTGGACGAATACCTGCATTGAACAAGTTTCCTTCTAAGAAGATCTGACCGTCTGTAATTGAGATTACGTTGGTTGGGATGTATGCAGATACGTCACCTGCTTGTGTTTCGATAATTGGTAATGCAGTTAATGATCCACCACCTTTCACCAAATGCTTGATAGAAGCTGGTAGGTCATTCATATTCTTAGCAATCTCATCGTTTGCAATTACTTTCGCAGCACGCTCTAATAAACGGCTATGTAAGTAGAATACATCACCTGGATATGCCTCACGTCCTGGTGGACGACGTAATAATAAAGATACCTCACGGTAAGCAACCGCTTGCTTTGATAAGTCATCAAATACAATCAATGCTGGTTTACCACAATCACGGAAGAACTCACCAACAGCTGCACCCGCAAATGGAGCGTAGAATTGTTGAGGCGCTGGATCAGCAGCAGAAGCAGCAACGATGATTGTATAGGCCATCGCACCGTTCTCTTCTAAAGTCTTCATTACACCTGCAATCGTAGATGCTTTTTGACCAATCGCAACATATATACAATATACTGGTTCACCAGCATCGTAAAATTCTTTTTGATTGATAATGGTATCCACACAAATTGCAGTCTTACCTGTTTGACGGTCACCAATAACCAATTCACGTTGACCACGACCAATTGGAATCATCGCGTCAATCGCTTTGATACCTGTTTGTAATGGTTCTTTTACAGGCTCACGGAAGATAACACCTGGTGCTTTACGCTCCAATGGCATCTCATACAATTCACCTTTAATTGGACCCTTACCATCAATTGGCTCACCCAACATATTGATTACACGACCAACTAAACCATCTCCTACTTTAATAGAAGCGATTTGACCAGTACGTTTTACTTTATCACCTTCTTTGATTTGCTTGCTATCACCCATCATTACCACACCCACATTGTCTTCCTCTAGGTTCAATGCAATGGCTTTAGTACCATTTTCAAATTCAACCAACTCGCCACTACTTACACCGTTTAAACCATATACACGGGCGATACCGTCACCAACTTGTAATACAGTTCCTACTTCTTCTAAATCAGCAGAAGCATTAAAATTGCTTAATTGCTGTCTAAGAATTGCAGATATTTCATCAGGTTTAATGTCCACCATAAATACTTATTTAATGTATGATTGTTATGTTAATTATAA
>CAMCQV010000003.1 GCA_945877085.1 Chitinophaga pinensis | reverse complement strand
ATGTTTTTAAGATGGATGGTCCGCAAGGATCAACATGGGGTTGACTTTGGTTTGTGGAAAGCCATCTCCCCTGCGGATTTAATCATTCCGATTGATGTGCATGTAGCGAGGGTTTCCAGGACTTTCGGGTTAATCTCACGTCCACAAATAGATTGGTTGACCGCCTTGGAGTTAACCGATTATTGCCGAACTTTAGATGCAAGTGATCCTGCCAAATACGACTTCGCCTTGTTTAGCTTAGGTGTCAAAGAAAAAATCAGATAAAAATAGCCCCATGGAAAAAGCATTTTCCGAATTAGAACAACTAGGCCCTAGCGATTTAATTGCCTTTATCAATGATTGCATACAACATGACTTTAACAAGTTGGTGCAACTACTATATCGGATAGATGTATCTGAAGAAAAATTAAAATATATATTACAATTAAACCCGAATGAAGATGCGGCAAAACTAATTGCTTCAGTCATTATCGAAAGATTGGCTGCTACAAAAGCAGCAAGAGCAAGTTTTAGTACAACCAATAAAATTGATCAATCACTTACAAATAAAAATGAGGATATTGATGAAGACCTTGAGCGATTTTAAATTTTAAATCAAAAATATCTGATGATTTAAATTAAAAATCAATTCCTTAGATTTTACAAATCTCCTAACTGAGGACGAAGCACAATATCTTCTACTACCGCTTGTGGGCTTAATTGTGTCGCTGCATAAATCATCTTTGCAATATCATCCGCTTCCATAATACGCTCTTCTGGCACCCCAGAACCCTTCCAGCTATTGGTATATGTAGCGCCAGGACAAACCGCAGTGACTTTAATGCCCTTGTCTTTTAATTCAAGTCTTAGGTTAGTAGAAAAGCCTAGCAAAGCATATTTAGAAATACTATAAGATCCGCCATGTGGATAGGCTTGTAAAGATGCAATAGAACAGATATTAAAAATATGCCCTTGTTTTGCTTTTAACATAGCAGGCAAAAGATCACGTGTTAAATGATATGCGGAAAATAAATTCGCATTCAATTGTGCTGCTAATTGTCCATCTGCCTCATCTTGTAATTGACCAGGTAAAAAATAACCTGCATTGTTTACTAAAACATCGGGTGTGGTTCTTGCTAATACCCACTCAGAAAAACAGTGTACCTGTGCTTGAATAGACAAATCTGCGTGCACAAATTCCACCTTTACAGCAGGATATGTTTTTTGCAAGGATGCTGCTGCATTAGAGAGATCTGCAGGCGTCTTACTTGTTAAATACAAATTGTGTCCAGCTGCTGCAAAAGCATTTGCAATGGCAAAACCAATCCCTTTTGAAGCACCAGTAATAATGATATTCATAAATTCATACTTTACAAGATAAAGATAGCAAGCAAAATGGTAATTTAGCAGTTCAATTACCAATTCATCCAATCCACATGGCTTATAAAGACCTGTTTTTTGACTTAGATCATACCCTTTGGGATTTCGAGACTAATTCTAAAGAAACCATTCAAGAACTATATAACACGCACCGTTTAGCAGACTTAGGCATTGTTGATTTTGATGGATTTTACAGCACTTATTCCGCACATAATCACCGTTTGTGGGACCGATATACCAAGGGCTTTATCAAGCAAGAAGAGCTTAGATGGAAAAGGGTTTACTTAAGTTTGTTGGATTTTAAAGTAGCCAACGAACCATTGGCAAAACAAATGTCCCAGACGTATTTAGAGATCTTGCCGAATAAAAAAAATTTATTCCCTTATACGATTGAAATTCTAGAATACTTAAAACAGAAGGACTATAAGATGCACCTCATTACCAATGGATTCGAATCGGTGCAATTTAAAAAAATAAAAAACTCGGGTTTACAAGATTATTTTATCGAAGTCATTACCTCAGAAGCAAGTAATAGTTTGAAACCGCAAAAGGAGATTTTTGAATACGCTTTAAAAAATGCCAATGCAAGTGTTGAGAACAGTATTATGATTGGAGACAATGAGTCTGCAGATATACAAGGCGGGATCAACATCGGGATGGATACCATTTTTGTGAACCATATTCAAGTTGTGCCAACTGTCCCTGCGACCTATACCATCACGCATTTAAAAGAATTGGAAAACATCTTATAAGCAGCTGCCTATTTGATTACCATTTTGCTAAAACAGTGACACCCCCTTGCACGGCATCTCCAATTTTGCAATGGATTTGTGTGCCAATTGGCAATAACAAATCTACCCTGCTACCAAATTTAATGAAACCATATTCATCACACTGATTGAATGACGTATCTACTGCTGCGTAATTACATATTCTTCTAGCAAGCGCGCCAGCAATTTGCTTTAATAAAATAGTGCCTTTTTCATTTTCAACTACCACAGACCATCTTTCATTATCAGTAGAAGACTTAGGATGCCATGCGACTAAAAATTTTCCAGGATGGTATTGGTTATAGATAATCTTACCAGCAACTGGCAAGCGATTCACATGCACATTTGCAGGACTCATAAAAACACTGATCTGAATTCTTGGTTCTTTATAAAACTCATCTGGCATCACTTCCTCTATCACCACCACTTTACCATCTGCAGGCGATACAATCGAAGATGGATCTATTGTTAATGAACGATTGGGCATTCTAAAGAAAGACACAATGAATAAAAAGAAAGCGGCTGTAAGTACAAATACAGACCATGCCAACAAAGCACTTATTGGTAATAAATAAGAGAAATTAATTAAGTTCAAGATACCTACTACAAATGCAACCAATGCAATCGTAGCTGTTCCTTCTCTGTGTATGGTCATAAATAGCAATTTGGGCAAAGGTAATTCATCTAAAAGATAAATTGAAGCAATATCCAAACAAATGGCCCTGCAAACAAGATAGAATCAAATCGATCTAAGAAGCCGCCATGGCCAGGCATCATACTGCCACTGTCTTTCACACCTGCCAAGCGTTTTAATTTGCTTTCAAAAAGGTCTCCCAAATTACCCATGACAGATGCTACAAAAGTGATCAAATAAAGGTACTTAGTAGCGATAGGAATATATTGACCTGCCACAGTGGATAAAATCACAACGGATAAGATGACACCAGCAATAGTTCCTTCCCATGTTTTCTTAGGCGAGATAGGTGATATAGGAGTACGTCCAATAAAAGAGCCAACAATATACGCCATCGTATCATTCACCCAGACTGTTACAATCACTAAAATAGGTACCATCAATTCTATATTTGGAAAAAACATAGACATCGCTGAATTCAAAAACATGTCTCGCATTGCGTAAAACAAGGATAGGCTAATTGAAATATAAATAAAGCCAAAAAAACTAATCGATATATTTTTAACTTCCGCTTTTCTTGCAAATACATCTGCTACCATCATCAACATCAACGCAACTGGCATGGCTTTCAAACCAATCCATCTTAAGCCAATGCCTTGATATGCCTGTGGCAATTTTTGAAGCAGGGTTGTTGGCAATACAATATCAGTCGGCGCTAAACTAGTCATCATCAATATGCCCACCACATACACACCCCATTGATGCATTTTTGAAATTTGATTATAAGAAGGGAAAATGATGCGCATCAATTTCTGATACTCATACAAGCAACCAATTTGTATCAATAAAAACAAAGCAAAATAAGACCAGCTATCAAAAAGCAATCCTGCTAACATGATCAACACAAAGACAATAGCAGACAATGCCCTTACTTTAAAAACAGAAAAATTAAACGCCATCTGTGGTCTTTTTTAATTGTTTGAATAAAATAAATAATGCTATAAGTCCAATGATTACCCAATAATAAGTCAAATTGGAGTCCATTACTTGGTCTATTTTTTTTGGGTTATTTCTTACTGCATACAACGCAGCCACACCAATTGCATTGTTGACAAAATGCATAAGTATAGGCAACCAAATGGTTTTTGTATAATAGTAAATTAAGCCAAGTACAATACCCAATGACATCCTGGACAAAAAGCCAAAATAAGAAAAGTGAAATGCACTAAATAAAATAGCTGTGATTACAATCGCTACAAAAGGCTTTCCCGACCAGTCTGTAATTATTTTTTGAAGTGTCCCTCTAAAATACAATTCCTCTACAATCGCTGGCACCACTGCTATTGCTATAATTGCAAGTAGTAAATCCCAAATGGAACGCATATGCGTCATGGCCATCAACGCTTTTTTGTATTGGGCTTCTAAATTGGTTGCCCAAGTTCTAATACTATTAGAAAAAGTGATTTTATCTGTAAGGTCACCTAATGCGCCACTCAATATCAATCCCGTGAAAGCGAGTAAAATAACAATCCCTACTTGTTTCTCGTTCGTGATTGGCTTGAATCCTAAATTAGAAGCAAAACTTCCTTTTGTAAAATAAGCCACCACCAAAGCTGGCACACCAAAGCCAATAATAGAAGCAAAAGCATTGGCTATCTGCGTCAGACTGGTATTTTCTGGGCGCAATAAAACAGATTGGATGTCCGTAAATGGCGTATGCAATGCAGCTGCCACAATCGAAAAGGTAATTAAGCCGCCAAGGATCATACTCAATCCAGTCATGGATATAAATAAAACCATCCTGAATCCAGGGCTCATATTAAAAATAGAATTTTCATTAGTATACATGTCAATGCAATTAATTGGTACCTTTGCCAGCGTATCGGTTAGATGCAAGATAATGAATTCATATGGTATCTATAGGGAACATACAATTACCAGATTTTCCGCTTTTATTAGCTCCCATGGAGGACGTAAGTGACCCCCCATTTAGAGCGGTGTGTAAAGACAATGGAGCCGACCTCATGTATACCGAATTTATTAGCAGTGAGGGCTTGATTCGAGATGCCATTAAAAGCAAACAGAAATTAGATATTTATGATTACGAGCGCCCAATAGGTATTCAAATATTTGGGGGTGATGAGGAAGCGATGGCTTTGTGTACCAAAATTGTAGATACAGTGAACCCAGATTTAATAGACATTAATTTTGGTTGCCCCGTAAAAAAAGTGGCGATGAAAGGGGCTGGCGCAGGCGTCTTAAGAGACCTAGATTTGATGGTACGTTTAACCGAAGCGGTTGTAAAAAGTACCAACCTACCGGTTACAGTAAAAACAAGATTGGGATGGGATGACAATAGTTTGAATGTACATGAAGCAGCATTGAGATTACAAGATGTAGGCATAAAAGCTTTAGCGATTCATGGACGTACAAGAGTGCAGATGTATAAAGGCGAGGCTGATTGGACCATCATTGGAAATATTAAAAACGACCCAAGAATTCATATTCCAATTTTTGGTAACGGGGATATCAATTCTCCAGAAAAAGCATTGGAATATAAAAACAAATATGGCGTTGACGGTGTGATGATCGGCAGGGCTGCAATTGGTTATCCATGGATCTTTAGGGAAATCAAACATTTTTTAGCCACTGGAGAAAAAATGAAATCTCCGACTGTCGAAGAGCGCGTAGAAGTAGCAAGAAAGCATTTAATCAAATCTTTAGAATGGAAAGGACCAATTGGTGGCATCAATGAAATGCGCAGACATTATGCCAACTACTTAAGAGGCCTACCAAATATTAAAGAATATAGAAACCAATTGGTGCGTATAACAGAGCGCGAAGGCATCGAAGCGATATTGGATGAGATCAAAGAAAAATTCAAAGGCATGGAAATAGACTCTGGTAAAATTGTTTTAGAGAACTACCATGAGCATTGTCCTATCAATTAAAATAGGTTTCTCCTATTTTTTATTTTGTAAGAATTCAATTACTTTTTAATGGCCTCAATGACGCTAGCATCTAATGGGTCAACACTCATTGGAAAATAATGTGTCAATACACCTTGCTCATTGATTAAATATTTACAGAAATTCCAAGCAGGTGCTTGATTACACCATCCATTTAAATTAGCAGCCGTCAACCAGGTATATACTGGGTTCTGATCATTCGATTTCAACACAACCGACTTGGACATCAATGGAAAACTCACCCCATAATTTTTTTGACAAAAAGCTGCAATGGCTTGGTCATCTTTTGTTTCTTGATTTTTAAAATCATTGGCAGGGAAACCTACCACAACCAATGATCCCTCAAACTGTTTAGATAATTTTTCTAAATTTTCATACTGTCCAGTATAACCACAATCACTTGCCGTATTCACAATCAAAACTTTTTTTCCCTTGAATTGCTCAAAACTAAATGCATTACCTGCAATGTCTTTAGTCGTTAAACTATAGAATTCTACTGATCCTTTTTTATTTGATCCATTCTCCTGCACTTGCTTAGATCCTGCTTTTCCAGAGGACCACATAATTGCTGGATAGATCGTTTTTAAAATAGATTGACGATAGGTCATATCCTTTTTCTTCATCAATAATGCAGCGGTAACCAATACCCCCACTGCAATGGCTATTTTAATGATCATATTTTTATATTTTTTTAGGTACATCTTTTTTATTCAGGCCAATTATCCAATCAATCTTTTCAATAACCAACCCTTGCCTTTATAAGGTGGATATTTAAAACTAGGATCTATCCAAGTTGGTGTTTTTAAAACTGATTTAGTATGCGTAAAAGTATCAAAACTTAATTTACCATGATAGCCGCCTGTTCCGCTATAACCTCTACCACCAAAGGGTAATTCATGATTGGTGATATGCATTGTGGCATTGTTTACACAAGCACCGCCAGAAGGTACATTGGTTAACCAATACGCTTCTTCATTTTTATTTTCAGTGAAAACATAGAAAGCCAATGGGTTTGGATTTTTTTGAATAATCGCCAAAGCTTCCTCCCTAGTTTCATAAGTTAAAATAGGCAGGATAGGGCCAAAAATTTCATCCTGCATAATTTTAGCATCCGGATGAACACCTGTCAAAATAGTAGGCTCAATGAACAATTTTTCTCTATTGGACTTTCCTCCATAAACTATTTCGCCATCCCCTAAATAAGAAGTTAGACGCAGCCATTGTTTGTCATTAATTATTTTACCATAATGTTCTGAGTTTTCGGCATCTGCACCATAGAATGCTTGAAGCGCAATGATTAATTCTTGAATGAGCGCATCTTTTAATGCATGGGGTACTAAAATATAGTCAGGTGCAATACACATTTGACCACAATTAGAAAATTTAGGATTGGCTAAACGACGGGCAGCTACTCTCAAATTAGCATCAGCACATATCACTGCAGGGCTCTTGCCTCCTAGCTCTAAAGTCACTGGCACCAGATGCTCGGCCGCTAACTTATAAATAATTTTTCCAACCATGGTGCTACCTGTATAAAAAATATGGTCGAACCTGTTTTCGGAAAGCAATGGCGGAAGCACCGCAGCGCCTTCCCCTTCTAAATACATCATATAGTTTTCTGAAAATAAATCAGCAATCATCTTGCCCATCACCGCCGCTGTTGCTGGCGCAAATTCACTTGGTTTTAAGACTGCACAATTGCCTCCTGCAATCGCTCCAATCAATGGCGTGAATAATAATTGAAAAGGATAATTCCATGGAGCAATAATACAAACTACGCCCAAGGGCTCTTGAACGGTATAGCTTGTGGAAGGCAAATTGACCAAGTTGGTAGATACCGACTTGGGTTCCATCCACTCCTTTAAATGCTTAATGGTATAGTTTAACTCACTTAAGAAGAACCCTATTTCTGTTGCCCAAGCATCTTCATCTGTTTTTTTTAAATCGACATAAAGCGCTTTATACAATGCATGCTCATGGTCAAGCACAACCTGTTTTAGTCTTTTAAGTTGCAAAAGCCTAAAATCAAAAGACTGTGTCGCCCCTGACTGAAAATACTGTCTTAATGCTTCTAACTGTGTATTCATAGCTTCAAAAATGTATAGCAATTTAAACTTTAATCCCCAAACCGATGCCAATTTATACGTTCATAAAAATAATTTCAACATATGGGCAATTTTTAATAATTTAACCTACTTAAAAAACCGAAGGAGTGCCCCTCCTATTTAAAAGATTGCTATGAAAAAAACCGTAAAATCAAGAAGAGATTTTGTCAAAAATGCCGCATTGGCTTTAGGCGGATTTTACATTGTCCCTAGACATGTATTGGGTGGTCCAGGATTTACCGCTCCAAGTGATAAATTACAAGTTGCAGGTATTGGTGCTGGTGGTAAAGGAGAAGGTGACTTATGGTCCTTCTATCAAAGTGGGAAAGCAGATATCGCATTCTTATGTGATGTAGATGATCGTCAAGCTATTAAGAGTCGTCAAAGATATCCGAAAGCAAAATATTATAAGGATTACAGAGAAATGTTAGAAAAAGAACACAAACTGATTGATGCAGTTTCTGTTTCTACACCAGACCATATGCACGGTGTACAAGCCATGGCAGCGATGCAATTAAAAAAACATGTCTATGTACAAAAGCCAATGGCACATGATATCTACGAAGCTAGAATCATGACAGAAGCGGCACATAAATATAATGTAGTCACACAAATGGGTAACCAAGGTGCTTCAGGAGACGGAGTGCGTATGTTGCAAGATTGGTACAATGCAGGATTGATCGGAGATGTACATACGATCTATTGTTACACAGATCGTCCAGTATGGCCACAAGGCGTTGTACGTCCAACCACCGCTTCTGCAATACCAGCAGGTTTAGATTATGATTTATGGCTGGGAACAGCACCTCAAAAAGATTATTTTGATGGTGTTTTACCGTTTAACTGGAGAGGATGGTGGGATTACGGAACTGGCGCTTTAGGAGATATGGCATGTCATATCATGGCTCCAGGTTTTGCGGTGTTAGGACTAGGCTATCCAGTGTCTGCAGAATGTAGTGTGGCAACAAGATACACTGCACCATGGCAAAGAGTGTATTCTCCAGATAGTCCGCCAGCTGCATCACATATCATTTTAACTTTCAAAGGACAAAACGGAAAACCAGATGTAAAATTACATTGGATGGATGGAGGTATTCAACCAGAAAGACCAGCTGAATTAGGACCAAACGAAGTGATGGGTGATGGCGGAAACGGTATCATCTTTGAAGGAACTAAAGGAAAAATGATGGCAGGCACTTATGGTATGAACCCACAATTATTGCCAACTAATTTAACAAAAACCACTGTAGTTCCAAAAAGTGTTGATAGAGTAAAAGGTGATGTTGAAGGACACTATGCTGCATGGGTAGAAGCATGTATTGCTGGACCAGGAAGTAAAGAAGCAAAAGTATTGAGTTCTAATTTTGATATCGCAGGACCATTGACAGAATCTGTTTTAATGGGTAATTTAGCTATCCGTTCATATGATGTTAAAGCCAATGATTCAAAAGGATTAACGAGCTATCCTGGAAGAAATATTCAATTAATGTGGGATGGTCCAAACATGAAGATCACCAATTTCGATTTAGCGAATCAGTTTGTAAAACGAACTTATCGTGACGGTTGGAGCTTAGGTGTATAAAAACAAACTATGGAATCTTTAAAAGATCAATTTTTATTAAGACCCGATATTCATTTTTTGAATTTCGGGTCTTTTGGTGCTACGCCAAAACCAATCTTCCAAAAATACCAAGACTGGCAAAGGGTCTTAGAAGCAGAGCCTGTGCAGTTCATTGCATTTGATGGGTACCAGTACCTTGCAGATTCAAGAGCAGCCTTAGCCAAGTTTTTAAACTGCACTGACAAAGATGATTTGGTATATGTTACTAATCCAAGTTTTGCTGTCAATATGATTGCAAAAAGCTTTCCCTTAAATGCGGGGGATGAAATTTTAGCGACAGATATTGAATATGGTGCTTGTGACAGAACCTGGGATTATTATTGCGGCAAAAAAGGCGCAACGTATCGAAGACAAAAAATCAATCTTCCGATTGTCAATAAAGAACAATTCATCGAAGATTTTTTCAAAGGATGCAATGAAAAGACCAAAGCAATTTTCATTTCTCATATCACCAGTGCGACCGGTTTAATTTTACCAGCAGCAGAAATTTGTGCGGTAGCGAAAGAAAAAGGACTCATCACTATTGTGGATGGCGCACATGCACCGGCACATATTCCATTGGACTTAAGTAAAATTCAAGCAGATTTTTACACAGGCGCCTGTCATAAATGGATGATGGCACCAAAAGGATGTTCCTTTTTATACGCTGCAAAATCTGTACAACCCATATGCGATCCAATGATTGTAAGTTGGGGCTATCAAGCCGCAAAGCCATCGCATTCTAATTTTTTAGACTACCACCAAATGATTGGTACCAGAGACTTTTCGGCCTTCTTAACGGTAGCTTCTTGTATTGAATTCATGGAACAACATGACTGGAAAGCTGTAGGACGAAAATGTCATCAAATGGTCTTAGATCATGCACAAAGATTTTTCACCCTATTCAATAGCAAACCAATTTGTCCACTCAATAGTGAATGGATTGGACAAATGATCAGCATTCCTATTCAAACACCTGATCCAGAAAAATTACAAAGGACTTTATTTTTGGATTATAAAATAGAAGTGCCTATCATGCGTCAAGGTAACGATGTGTATCTTAGGTATTCGATCAATGCCTTTAACACAGTGGAAGATCTAGACGTTTTGTACAATGCAATAGTTGCGATACAAAAGCAAGGCGTTCTTTTGAACTAGTATAGCGCAATATAAATATTACAACTATAAAAAAAGGGACACGATTTCGTGTCCCTTTTTTTATTCAAAGATTGGTGCAATTACCAATTCAAAGTTTTCATGTAAGCAGCATTGTCTTTAGCTGAATCCAACTCATTTGTTCCAGTATAAGCTTCTTGTTCAACAAACATATGTTGTACACCACGCTTTGCCACTTCTGGTAATAAGGTTTTATAATCTATTGTCCCTTTACCAATAACACAAGACTCATGCCCATCAGGTGTATTGGCTTTGATCAAATCTTTTACGTGTACTAATTTAAAACGATTTGGGAACTTGTCCATATAAGCTAGAGGATCCACTTTTGCAACCCTTGTCCAATACAAATCCATTTCAAAATCCACTATCGAAGGATCGGTATTTTTCATCATCACATCCTGAGGCACAATGCCATTCATTGGAACGAAAGAATATTCGTGGTTATGATACGCAAAACGAATACCATGTTTTTTTGCAATTGCACCACAGGTATTGAACTCATCTGCAAATTTTTTATAGTGATCGATACTAGGCTGTGCACCTTTATGCGGACAGATTAAATACTTTACACCTATTTCAGCAGCTTGAGTTACTTTAAGTTCGAAAGATTTAAAATCATCCGTTTTATCACAATGAGATGAAACCATATTCATTCCTAAGTCATCCATCACTTTTTTGAACTCCGTATTTTTCATGCCCCAAAATAAGCCCAAGTCACCGTCAAAGCCTTCTATTTTTTTATAGCCATTCGCAGCAACCTGTTTTAAAACACCCATTGTGTCTTTATACAATGCTTGTTTAATGGACCATAATTGTAAACCAAATGGCTTTGAATTTGCAGCCATTGCCATTAACTCATTTTTAAACGGCATTGATAATGCTACACTAGTTAATGCTGCACCACGTAAAAAACTTCTTCTTGAATTTGACATAATATAAAATTGAAAACAGAATGAATAATTAAAAAAATGAGCCCCCTACTGGAGGCTCACTCAATATTTTGAATCTACTAAGAAGTCGCCCAAGCTTTTTCTCCTTTAGTATAAGGCACACAACCTTCATACTTTCCGGGAACAGCTACATACCTCAATACTTCTGTTGCACCAATCTTAGAGGTGAACAAACCAGACAAAGTCAATTGCTTCATCATAGTAAAATAATGTGTAGGGTCTTCCTTCTTTTTATTTTTTTGGTACTCCTTTGCTTCTTTATCTAATTCAGTTAAAAAAGTAGTACGCTCTTCTGGTGTAGCTTCCATAAAAGCCTTTCCCATCTTTGCTTTTGAAGCTTTGAACTTCAATTCCTCCATACCTTGCATAAAAATTTCTTGGTCCTTAGCTTCGTAACAATCGCTCACCATGGTTTGCATGAAAGCGCCTACATTGGCTGCTTTTGCACCTGGCGTATCCGTTGCAGGCAAAATAGTCTCTCCTACTTCATTTAAAAAATCGATATCTGCTTGGGAGAAAGTCACACCCTTGGTATTGGTTTTACAACCTGTCAAAAAAGCTTCTGCACCTAACACTGTTCCACCCATGATGATGGCAACTCTAGAAAGGGCTTCTCTTCTGTTTATCATATACTATTTTTTAAAAATTAAATTATAAGTTTCCTTTTTTCAATTCTGATACAGCAAAGTCAGCTGCTCTAGCAGTGAACGCCATATAAGTCAATGAAGGGTTTACACAGTTTGCACTTGTCATGAATGAACCATCCGTCACAAATACATTTGGCGCATCCCATACCTGGTTATTGCCATTCAATACAGAAGTCTTAGGATCTCTACCCATACGCGCAGTACCCATTTCATGGATACCTCTACCTGGTGTACCGTCTCCTTCATAACCTTGTACATTTTTAGCACCTGCACGCTCTAACATTTCTTTTGCGTCTTCTAAAATATCTTTACGCATTTTGATTTCGTTGTCTTTCAATTCGCAATCAATATTCAAGACGTTCAAGCCCCACTTATCTTTCTTAGTTTTATCTAAAGTCACTTTGTTTGTTTCGTCTGGTAACATTTCCCCAAATCCCATCATACCAATAGACCATCCACCTGGTTCAGTCAAAGCGTCTTTAAATTTACCACCGATACTTACTTCGGCCACATCATGACCCCATCCAGCTCTGTTGGCGCTACCTTGGTAACCAAATCCTCTGATATAGTCACGCTTCTCATCCCCAAGGTTTCTGAATCTTGGGATATAGAAACCATTGGCACGACGACCAAAAGTGTATTTGTCTTCGTACCCTTCAATTGTTCCACCTGCACGATTACCTAAATGGTGGTCCATTAAGTATTTACCTAAAGCACCACTGCTACTTCCCAATCCACCTTCCCAAACATCTGTAGCAGAGTTCATCAAGAGCCAAGTACTATTTAAAGTAGAAGCATTCACAAAAATTATTTTTGCTTTGTACTCAATTGTTTTATTGGTCTCTGCGTCTAATACCGTTACACCAGTCGCACGCTTTTTATCTTTATCGTATTTGATTTCTGTTACAATTGACCAAGGTCTTAAAGTTAAATTACCTGTTGCCATTGCAGCTGGCAAAGTAGAAGACTGTGTACTAAAGTAACCACCAAACTGACAACCTAACCAACATTTATTTCTGAACTGACATCCAGGACGACCTTCGTGTGGCACTGTAATATTGGCTGTACGACCAATGATTAGATGACGACTTCCCTTATAAATTTCTTTAATTCTTGCAGCGACATCTTTCTCCACACAAGTCAAATCCATTGGAGGTAAGAATTGTCCATCAGGCAATAAATCGATACCGTCTCTATTACCAGAAATACCTGCAAATTTTTCTACATAATCATACCATGGTGCAATGTCTTTGTAACGCACAGGCCAGTCCACTGCAATGCCATCTTTTGCATTCGCTTCAAAATCCATATCGGCCCAACGGTAAGATTGACGACCCCACATTAAAGAACGTCCACCTACATGGTATCCTCTAAACCAATCAAAACGTTTTGTTTCAGTATAAGGATGGTCTTTGTCAGAACACCAATAATCTAAATTCGTTTCGTTCAATGGATAGTCTCGTTTCAACACAGGATAATCTTCAATCATCTGTTGCGTTCTACCACCTCTGTGCGGAAAGTCCCATGCTTCTTTATCAGCATTCACATAATCCTTAATGTGTTCGATGTTTCTTCCACGCTCTAACATCAAGACTTTAAGTCCTTTTTCTGTAAGCTCTTTGGCAGCCCATCCGCCACTGATTCCAGAACCTATTACGATTGCATCATACTGTTGTTCGGCCATTGTAAAAAATTTATAAGTTGTTATGATTGGTTTTAAAAAGCAAAATTTAAATATCGCAAACTGTGATAGCTTGCTTGAGTGAACTAATTTTATCTGGGTTAGTTGCAATGAATTCATGTGCCACATAACCATTGTATCCAGTGGCTTTGATCGCACGCATGATTGCTGGATAATTTAATTCTTGACGATCATCTAATTCATGTCTACCTGGCACACCTGCTGTGTGGTAATGACCAAAATAAGCATGACTATCTTGAATAGAACGAATGATATCTCCCTCGTCTATTTGCATATGATAGATATCAAATAAAATTTTAAAATTTGGAGAGCCTAATTGTTTGCAAAGTTCGATACCCCATGCAGACTTGTCTCCCATATAATCTTTGTGATCTACTTTTGAATTGAATAATTCTATATGTATGGTCACGCCTTTCGCTTCAGCTAATGGCATAATTTGTTTTAATCCTTCCACACAATTTTTCAATCCTGTAGCGTCATCCATGCCATTACGATTACCCGAAAAACAAATTAGATTTTTATAGCCAGCTGCTGCTACTAAAGGAATTGCTTCCAAATAATCTTTGATCAACCAAGGATGATGTATCGGATTGTTCCAACCTTTTGTCAAACTTGTTTCACCAGCAGTATAACACATAGAACAATCAATACCATATTTTTTGACCGTATCCCATTCGTTTGGTTTCAATAAATCAATCGCATTAAATCCTATGCGTTTTACCTCCTTGCATAAATCTTCCAAACTCAAATCACTGTAACACCATCTACAAACACTATGGTTGATATTGCCTTTTAATTTGGCTGCGTCAATTGGTTGATTCGATAGATTTTCTAATTGAGCTTTGGCTTGATGTGTTAACACCATACCAGAAGCAATCGCGGCAGAACCGGATACAACTTGTTTCAGTAATTTTCGTCTATTCATTGGTGAAGACATAGTTAGCAAGCATTAGATGCGTTTATAAATGTAATTTTATTTTTGCATTCTTTTCAAATATTTTACAAGAAAAAAAGGGGTTTTTTGAGAAATAATGAGGAAATTGCTCTTACAAAAGACTGAAAGTGTTATTTTGACACAATCAGCTTGTTTTAAGCTTAAAAATTCCCTATATAATGAATAGAAAACTACGCATGGGTATGGTAGGTGGCGGTAAAGATGCATTCATTGGTGCCATACATCGACTTGCTGCTAATATGGATGGACTCATTGAAGTAACATGTGGTGCGCTCAGTATCAATCCAGAAATTGCAGTAGCTTCTGGGGAAGCTTTATTTCTTCCAAAAGAAAGAACCTATTTAACTTATGAGGAAATGATTACGAAAGAAGCGCAATTGCCAGCCGATGAGCGCATTGATTTCGTGACCATTGTAACGCCCAATTTTGCGCATTTTGCTCCAGCCATGATGGCCCTAGAAAATGGATTTAATGTGGTGATAGAAAAGCCAATTACTTTTTCTTTAGAAGAAGCAAAATTATTACAACAAAAACTCAAAGAAACAGGTTTAACGCTTTGCTTAACGCATACTTATTCTGGATATCCAATGGTAAAACAAGCCAAGGCCATGGTGCACGAAGGCAAGCTGGGTAAGATTCGTAAGGTTTGGGTAGAATATCCTCAAGGATGGTTAAGTAGATTATCCGAAAGAGAAGGCAATGCGCAAGCAGCTTGGAGAACGGACCCAAAAAAATCGGGTAAGAGTTCTGTAATGGGCGATATTGGAACGCATGCTGCACATTTAGCAGAATACATTACTGGTGCAAAAATCACCCACATCTGTGCTGAATTAAATACTTTAGTAGAAGGTCGTGTGATGGATGATGACGGTGCAGTACTTTTAAAATTTGACAATGGTGCGAAGGGCGTGCTAATGGCTTCGCAAGTTGCAGCAGGAGAAGAAAATGCATTAAAAATTAGAGTATACGGAGAACTTGGTGGCGTTGAATGGTTTCAACATGAACCCAATTCATTAATTGTAAAATGGTTGGATCAACCTACACAAATTCTAAGAGCAGGCGCTAACTATAGTGCACATTTATCCAGCTTCGCAACCCATAATTGCCGCACTCCAGGCGGACACCCTGAAGGCTATTTAGAAGCATTCGCCAATATTTATAGAAACTTTGCACTCACTTTGTCAGCAAAAATAGATGGCAACACGCCAACACCTGAAATGTTAGATTTTCCAGGCGTAGAAGATGGCATTAGAGGAATGGCATTTATAGATAATGTAGTTTTATCTGCAGGTTCTGATCAAAAATGGACAGTACATAAAATTTAATAGGCAAGATTTAATTAGCGATATTTAAAAAGGCAATCATTATAATATGACAACAGTAAAAGGACCAGGAATATTTTTAGCACAATTCTTAGGAGATCAGCCTCCATTCAACACCTTAGAAGGTATCTGCAAATGGGCTGCAGGATTGGGTTTCAAGGGTGTGCAAATACCTAGCTGGGACGCACGCTGTATTGATTTGCAAAAAGCAGCTGAAAGTAAAACCTATGCCGACGAGATTAAAGGTATTGTGCAAGCTGCTGGATTAGAGATCACAGAATTATCAACACATTTACAAGGACAGTTGGTAGCGGTACATCCTGCCTATGATGCGCAGTTTGATGGCTTTGCACCAGTTGAATATAGAGGCAACCCAAAAGCAAGAACTGAATGGGCGGTGCAGCAATTAAAATATGCAGCAAAGGCATCTCAAAATTTAGGATTAAATGCACACGCAACTTTTAGTGGTGCTTTGTTATGGCATACTGTTTATCCTTGGCCACAAAGACCAGCAGGTTTAGTAGAAACAGGCTTCGCAGAATTAGGCAAAAGATGGTTACCAATTTTAAATGAATTTGATGCAGCAGGTGTAGATTTATGTTATGAAATTCATCCAGGAGAAGATCTACACGATGGTGTTTCCTATGAAATGTTTTTAGATAAAGTAGGACAACATCCACGTGCCTGTTTGTTATTTGATCCTTCGCATTTGGTTTTACAATGCATGGACTATAAAGGTTATATCGACGCCTACCATGATCGTATTAAAATGTTTCATGTAAAGGATGCCGAGTTCAACCCTAGTGCAAAACAAGGTGTTTATGGTGGTTATCAAAATTGGATTGATCGTGCAGGAAGATTTAGATCACTTGGTGATGGTCAAGTAGATTTTAAAAGTATCTTTAGCAAGTTAGCAGCATATGATTATAAAGGCTGGGCGGTATTGGAATGGGAATGTTGTTTAAAGCACCCTGAAGTGGGCGCAGCAGAAGGCGCTGTATTTATTCAAAACCATATCATCCCTGTCACCGAAAAAGCTTTTGATGATTTTGCTAGCACTGGATCTGACGAAGCATTTAACAAAAAAATATTAGGTATTTAACCATTTAAATCAACTTTTAATTTACACAATCAAAAAAAATACAATGCGTAAAATTTTATACACCCTTTCAGCAGCCCTTTTATTAGTAGCATGTGGTGGTGGAGTAACAAAAACTGAAACAACAACAGAAACAGCAGCAAGTACTGAAACTAAATTATCTGACAATCCAGATTATGCAAAAGGATTAGCGTTGATTGCAGGAAGCGACTGTTTAACTTGTCATAAAGTAGCTGAAAAAAATATAGGTCCTGCATACCAAGAGGTGGCTGCGAAGTATGAAAATACAGATGATAATATCGAAATGTTAGCTGGAAAAATTATCAAAGGCGGTAGTGGCAACTGGGGCGCAATCCCAATGACAGCGCATGCAAACCTTAGCCAAGAAGATGCAGAAGCGATGGTGAAATATATTTTATTATTAAAAAAATAATTCCAATTCAATCAAAAATTAGTGGTCGAGATACCCCCTTTTTTAACGCCTCAATTAATAATCATGAAAAAACAATTGCTTGCTTTAACCTTAATCACATGTGCAGCACTCGGCTTTAATCAAGTACAAGCACAAGACAAATGGATCTCATTATTTGATGGTAAAACAAAAAATGGCTGGCATACATTCGGAAAAACAACTGCAGGCGAATCATGGAAAGTAGAAGATGGCGCTTTAATGTTTGACCCTTCTGTTAAAATAGGTGGTGGTGATATTGTAACCAACGAAAGTTTTACCAATTTTCATTTACAATTAGAATGGAAGATTTCTAAGAATGGGAATAGTGGTATCATCTTCTTTGTACAGAATGATCCTTCAAGATATAAAAATACTTGGCATACAGGACCTGAAATGCAAGTCTTAGATAATGATGGTCATCCAGATAGTAAAATCATTAGCCACAGAGCAGGCAATTTATATGATCTTATCGTAGGCGATGAGTCTGGCGTTAAACCTGCAGAGCAATGGAATCAAGTAGACATCATTGTAAACAAAGGAACATTGGTCATGAAATTAAATGGTGTAACAACTGTCAATACACATTTGGGAGATGATAGCTGGAAGGAATTGATTAGAAGAAGTAAATTCTCAAAAGGCGAATCACCTGATTTCGGAAAAGTATTTTCAGGACATATCAGTTTACAAGATCATGGCGATAAAGTTTGGTACAGAAATATTCGTATCCAAAAATTATAAGCTCAGTTACCGAAGCGAGTGGAAAATAAACATGAACATTTTATGCGTCAGGCCCTCTTACAAGCTAAGAGGGCTTTTGATGAAGATGAAGTACCAGTGGGTGCTGTCATTGTGATGAACGATCAGGTCATCGCTAAAGGATACAATCAAGTACAACTTTTAAAAGACGTTACAGCCCATGCTGAAATACTAGCACTTTCTAGTGCATGTGAAAACTTGCAATCAAAATACCTGCCAGAAGCTTCACTATACGTAACACTAGAACCTTGTTTGATGTGCGCGGGTGCTTTATATTGGAACAAGATTGGACATATCGTATTTGGCGCCTACGACGAAAAAAATAGCTACCGTCGCGTCACAGAAAAAAATCCCTTCCATCCATCCACTACCCTCACTGGAGGTATCTTGCAAGAAGAATGCGCCGCTCTAATGCAAGCGTTCTTTAAAGCCAAGCGCTAACTTTTCCCTTTATTGTGCTCTGTAAAAATAGCTTTCTTGCTTAATCCGTTTTCTTTTTATCGAAAGAAGCTATTGAAGTAATAAACATAGCTACCCCTCATCCTCATGCGGAAGGAACCGAAATCGGCTTCGGGGTACTATGTTTATTGTTAAATTTCTATGCAGGCGCAGTAAATAAATAGTTTCTGGAGTAATCCGTTTTTAGGATTACGAAGAAAGCTATTTATTTACTATACCCTTATTACTAGAAATAATATTTAAGGAAAAAAGGTCGCAAGTCGCTTAAATGAGCGCAAAGCATTGTAATTTTGACATTCAAACATTCACAAATAAAATAAAGCAATATGTCATTTACATTACCTGCATTACCATATGCACACGAAGCCTTAGAACCACATTTTGATACATTAACTATGCAAATACACCATGGCAAACACCATCAAGCATATGTTGACAATTTAAATAAAGCGGTTGCTGGAACACCTAACGAAGGCAAGACAATCGAGGCATTAGTAGCAGTTGCTGGAAGCATCAGTCCTGCTGTTAGAAACAACGGTGGTGGACATTGGAACCATACTTTCTTTTGGAATAGTTTAGCACCAAATGCAGGTGGCAACCCAACTGGCGAATTAGCTAGTGCAATTGATGCAAGCTTTGGAAGCTTTGATGCATTCAAGGAAAAATTTGCTGCCGCAGGTATGACACGTTTTGGTAGCGGATGGGCTTGGTTGATTGTAAAAGATGGTCAATTAGAAGTAAGTTCTACACCAAATCAAGACAACCCATTAATGGATGTAGCCGAGGTGAAAGGAACTCCAATCTTAGGCGCGGATGTTTGGGAGCATGCTTACTACTTGAAATACCAAAACAGAAGAGCAGATTATTTAGCTGCGTTTTGGAATGTAGTGAATTGGTCTGTAATTGCAGATCGTTTTGCTGCTGCGAAATAATTAATACTAAAATAAACAATAGTGAAAACCGTCTCTTTAAGGGGCGGTTTTTTTATTTGCTATATCAATGAATTAAGGAACAGGGTCATAGCCATGTCCTCCGCCTGGCCTGCATTTGCTAAGTCTTTGAATCCCCATTGCAATCCCTTTTATAGGGCCGTATTTTTGGATAGCTTCTGCAGTGTATTGAGAACAAGTCGGTGTGAAACGACATTTGCTTCCACCTAAATATGGGGATAGAGCGTATTGATAAAATCGAATCAATACGATAAATGGAAAAGCGATGATTTGCTTAAGCTTGCCCATAAATACGTTTTACCAATTGATCCAATATCAATTTCATTTTTGCATTGATTTCTATTTGTGGCAACACATTTGCTTCCATGTACAATATAAAAATATTCAATCTTATGCCATTTACTGGCAGTTGTGCTCTGAATGCAGGTAGTTCTAAACGATAAGCTTCTCTTAATAATCTTTTTACACGATTGCGTTGTACCGCCTTTTTAAATTGTTTAGTTGGTGCACCTACCCCAGCTTGTAAAATAAGTGGCCCTATATTTGCTGGATTTTCTTCGGCGATATTTTCTAAAGTATAAATTAATCTAAGCGGCGCAATAGACATTGACTTGCCCAAGGCAAATAAATTTTGCATTTGCTTCCTGCTCTTTAATTTATCCTGTTTTTGATATGTAAAAATCTTGGCCATTGATGAATGATGCATTAAAAAAGTCCACCCGAAAACGAGTGGACTTTAAAATTATAAGTTTCTACGAATAGAGATTAATTATTTTAATCCTTTTTCGCTAGATACAGTTAGTTTCTTGCGTCCTTTCTTACGGCGACTTGCTAATACTTTACGACCATTAGCTGATTCCATACGCTTACGAAAACCATGAACTGATTTACGACGACGTTTATGAGGTTGGAATGTACGTTTCATAATATACTTTTTTTTGCGGGTTATTAGGATTATTCCTATCTGCCCTTGAGGTTTAATACTTTATATTCTAAATCCGTTCTTATAGCAGTCACCATACCACTACCTGTGAAAGGACGGCAAAAATAGGGTATTTTTTTAATTTTTAAGCTAAATCTGTGTGTTTTGCTGCAATTTTTTGACCAAAGAAGACAGTTCCCTGTTCCTCAAAGCTGGTAGGATTGTCTGTAGTGTAAAACTGGATTTGGCCATTTTTACTACAGTTTTGGTCTATTTCTGGGTGATTTTGCAAATAAGCAGCCAAACTTTTGGCAACAATATCCCCTTGTGTCACTAATTTGACATTTTCTGGTAAGAAGCTTTGAATCTTTTTTGCCATCAATGGATAATGGGTGCAGGCAAGCAATACGGTATCAATTTGAGCGGATTGCGCGAATAGTTGATCAATGTATAATTTTACAAAATAATCGGCGCCAGGGCCTTCATGTTGCCCATTTTCGATCAATGGGACCCACATAGGACAAGCTTGTTGAAAAACCGTTGCCTCCGGTGCAAATTTTGACAACTCAATTGGATAACTCTGGCTCTGCACTGTGCCTGTTGTACCTAAAATGCCTACATGATGTGAGAACGAAAATTGACCCAATATTTCTGAACTAGGTCTTATGACACCTAATACTCTTTTATCTGGCGCCAAAGTTGGTAAATCCAATTGTTGAATATTTCTTAATGCTTTTGCAGATGCAGTATTACATGCTAAAATAACCAAGCTACAACCTTGTTTAAAAAACCATTCTACTGCTTCTAAAGTATAATGGTAGACTGTATCAAATGATCTTGTGCCATAGGGCGCACGCGCATTGTCTCCCAAATAGAGATAATCATATTGAGGCAATTGTTGCTTCAATTCTTTTAAGATGGTTAGACCACCATAACCACTATCAAAAACGCCAATGGGTGCCTGCATAAAAATATATTCCCTTGTTTCGTAAAACTAATACACCCCGTTGTAAAACAACGAGGTGTATTCAACTATTTTTGAAAAAAAATTTTAACCTTTTTTAGCTGGAGTCGCTGGTTTAGCAGCGCCGCCTGTTGCAGCTTTGAAAGCATCTTCGATATCCTTAGGAACTGGAAGCTTTAATCTTAAAGCAACACGGATCGTTAAGTTATCAGCAATAGATGGTTGAGCATAAGGAGACAAAGCGTCTGCCTTCAATACCAAATTGTATTTTTGCTCTGCAACTACTTCACTTAACGCTTGTGCAATTTTTTGTCTGTAAGGCAATAATAAAGTTTCTTGTTTTTGCTCCATCATTTGTTGTTGGTACTGTTGCCAGTTGATCAACTTGTATTTCAAACGATTTAAATCGTCAGTCGCCATTTGTAAAGCCTTTGGTCTTTTAGATAAATCAACAGAATCTCTTTTATAGATACTGTCTTTTACTTGGTAATCCTTTAAAGTGTAGTTGTACTCGTCTTGTAAAGAATCCTTCGCATAAGAATTTAATACTGTATCTAATTTTTCTTGGATACCAGGGAATAAGGCGATTACGCTTTGGTCATCGAAATAACCAATTTTAGTTTGTGCAGTAGCGCTGTTACCAAAAGAACATGCCACTAACAAGATGGCTGCAAATAAAACTTTCTTCATGTCTATTTTTGTTTGTTTAATTATTGATGACCCCTAACTCTTTTAAAATATCGTCACTTTTATCCAACTTAGGGTCTGCAAATATAATGGTAATTCCTTCACTTTTATCTAAAATGAAGTCATACGAACGGGCGGTAGCCATTTTTTGAGCTGCATTATAGACCCTATCTTGTATTGGCTTCACTAGTTTTTGACGTTCCTTGAACAAATCCCCCTCATAGCCAAATCGCTTTTTTTGTAAATCACGCAGCGCCTTTTCTTTCATAAATAGTTCATCTTCACGCTTTTTTCTCAAATCTTCGGACAACATAAACTGTTCAGCTTCGTAGTTCTTGTACATTTTGTCCAAGATCATTTGTTGCTCATCGATTTCTTGTTGCCACTGATCCCCCAAAGCTTTTAATTTTTTATCTGCTTCCTTATATTCAGGAATTCTGTCTAAAATGTACTTCGTATTGATTACTGCATATTTTGATTGTGCTTGCGCAGTAAAAGATAAATTAAGGAGTACAGCACCCAATAAAAACAATTTGATATATTTCATAATCTAGTTATTTATTTTTAGTAATGGAGTTGTATTATTCTGGTTCGAATCCTAACATAAATGTAAATCTAGACGCATCCTTCAAAGAATTGGTGCCATTTAAACGATCTAGACCAATACCATAATCAAATCCAAGTAATCCAAACATTGGTAGGAAAAAACGCATCCCCACACCAACAGATCTTCTTAGATTAAAAGGATTGTATTCTTTCATACTATACCAACCATTGGCTGCTTCAAAAAAGGTCAAAGCATAAATCGTACTACTAGCAGCTAGACTTAAAGGATATCTAAGTTCCACAGCATATTTATTAAAAATAGTAAACTTCTGTCTTGAGGATTGTTGATCAGGATTAATTTTTGGATTGGATGACTCATATACAGGATAACCTCTTTGTGCAATGATATCAAAACCTAATAATGCAAATTGATTACTTAATCCTGCATCTCCCACTTGGAATCGCTCAAATGGAGAAATCGCTAATTCTGAATTATACCTTCCTACAAAACCATATTTAGCAGCAAACTTCAATACAAATTGTTTATTACGATCTTCTCCTGCTGGTTTTCCTAATGGTACAAACCACTCTCCATTGAAACGCCATTTATGGTATTCTAATAATTCATATGGATTTTGTTTGAATGCAAAATTAGGATCAAACGCAGAATAAGGTGGCGTCAACTGACCACTCAATAAAAATGTAGAACCTGTTCTTGGGAACAAAGGTTGGTCTACCGAGGTTCTTTGTAATGCAATTCTAAAGTTTAAATTATTTACAATTCCATTGTCAAAATTAGGAAGGTTGAAAGGATCAATCGCATAGTCCTTTAAAGTATAACGTGTATAGTTCAAGCCCATGCTTAAAGAGAAAAAGTCATCAGGCCAAGCCAATTGACGACCAAAAGAAAGCGTAGCTCCAGTGGTCGAAATATACCTTGAATCTGCTGCATTGGGATCAAACATCCCTGTCAATTGATCAAAGGTTTGTCCAAATTTTGTATTGAATACACTTACTGTTAAAGTATTACGCTTAATGCCCCCAAACCAAGGCTCAGTGAAAGAGAAGTTGGTTGATCTAAATGCTTTTCCATTACTTTGAAAACGAATACTTAATTTTTGTCCATCTCCCATTGGTAATGGATCCCAAGCCGTCTTTTTGAAAATATTTTTAGAAGAGAAATTATTAAATGTTACCCCTAATGTTCCAGTCAAGCCAATAAAACCACCCCATCCAGCACTCAATTCTAATTGATCACTTGACTTTTCTTCCACACCATAATTGATATCAACTGTTCCATCTTCAGGATTAGGAATAGGATCGATTTTGATTTTTTCTTGGTCAAAATAATTTAATTGAGATATCTCACGTTGAGAACGAATCAACAAAGTACGGCTGAATTTATCACCTGGCACTGTTCTGATTTCTCGACGAACTACAAAATCTTTTGTCTTCTCATTACCAGCAATACGAATGGTTTTAATAGTTGCTTGAGGACCTTCTTGAATTCTTACTTCAAAATCGATTGTGTCATTGTAAACAGCAGTCTCAATTGGATTGACACTAAAAAATAAGTACCCATCATCTTGGTAAATTCCACTGATATCACCACCTTCTGCAGTAGGTGTTTTACCTAATTTATTAAAGAAGATTTCTCTATTATAGATGTCTCCTTTTTTAATATTCAAAATACTAGATAAGACCGAATCGGGATATTTTGTATTACCTCTCCAGCTAATATTACCAAAGAAATACTTACGTCCTTCTTTGATCTGCATATCAATATTTAAGTGCCCAACTGCGTTATGGTAGATTGTATCTTTTTCAATTACTGCATCTCTAAAACCTAAAGAGTTATAATAGTTCAATAAGTTATCCTTGCTCTCATCGTATTTTTTAATATCATACTTAGAGGATGAGAAACCAATTCTTGCGTATGGATTTAATATTTTTTTTGTTTTTGAAAAGGTTAAGTAACCACGCTCTTTTAAATATTGATCAAAAGAATAAGGCGTCGTCTTTACAATAGCAGGCTTGTCATTGACTGGGAACAAGGTTAAGCGAGATTTTTCGTGGATCTCTTTTAAACTCTTCTTTAATTTAGTCTCTTCAATTAAGTTGCCTCCGAAATTGATATTATTGATTCTAACTTTTGGCCCTTTGGTTACGATAAAATCTAGCACCAATTGATTTTTACGAATTGAGTCTTTTGTTTCTTTGATTCGGACACTCGCATCTTGAAAACCTTTTTCTGCATAATATTTTTTAATGCCTTCAATTGCAGTGATACGCATATTATCGGTCACAACTCTATTTGGTGTCAAACCTGTTTTACCAGAAAGTTCTTCGGTCTCCGATTTTTTAATCCCTGTGAAATTAAAACGAGCCAACCTTGGTCTTTCCACTACATTGATTTCAACATCAATCTCGGTCCCTTTCAGATCTGTCAAATAAATACTTACATCACTGAAATAATTTTGATCCATTAATTTACGAATGGCTTTGGCAAAATTATCGCCTCCAGGTAAAGCCACTTCGTCGCCCTCGTTTAGGGTAGATAAGGACAGTAATAGATTTTCGTCAAAGAATTGGTTACCAACCACTTTAACGGAACGAATCTTATACTTAGAAGGTGTTTTTTGATTCAAAATACCCAGCAACTTAACATTGATCTGGCTAACTGAGTCCTGCCCTTTTTGATCTTGGGCAAAACTAGAAGTGGATAAGATAAGCAAGGATAGAATTCCTATAGTAAACTGGGTCAATTTCTGCATCTGCTGGTGGGGCTATGTATGTATAATTTATAAGAGGCGCAAATTACTCGTAATATTTCAAAGTCTTTGTTAAAAAGCTAAAAAAACACATGAATAATTTTATGCATTTAGGTTCATTTGAGCGCTTGTTTTACCAAATCGGCGTTCTCTGGACTGATAATCCAAAATAGCTGCAATAAATGCCTCTTTTCCAAAAGCAGGCCAACGGGTTTCTGTAAAATAGAGCTCTGCATAAGCTAACTGAAAGAGTAGAAAATTACTAATTCGGTGCTCACCACTCGTTCTGATCATGAGCTCGGGATCTGGAAAGTCCTTAGTGGACAAAGCTTGTACAAAATGGGTTTCATCGATCTGTGCTGGATCCAATGCACCTTGCATGACTAGCTCGCCAAGGGACTTGGTTGCTTGAATAATTTCCCATCGACTGCTATAACTTAATGCAATAACTAATTGTAAACCAGTATTTTGTGCAGTTGTATGGGTTGCACTTGCAAGGGCTTGCCTTGCTTCATCTGGCAATAAATCTAAGTTGCCTATAAAATGAAGTCTGATGTTATTTTGATGTAAATCCGGTACTTCTTTACTGATTGTGTCCACAAATAAGGACATTAAACCCATTACTTCGGCCTGTGGTCGATCCCAATTCTCTGTACTAAAAGCATATAAAGTGAGGTACTGGATGCCTATTTCAGTGGCTGCCTCTACTACTTTGCGAACACTGATCACACCATGGTAATGACCATATAAACGATCCTGCCCCTGCTCCTCGGCCCACCTGCCATTCCCGTCCATGATGATGGCAATATGTTTTGGTAGCCTTTGTAAATCCAAATTTTCCATGTTGCAAAAATAAGAAAATCAACAGGTTAATTACGCTTAAATTTAAGTCTGCCAAGAAATCCAGACTTATCTTGGCCAGCTTCTTTCTCTTTTAGGCTAGCCAATTTTGATCTTTTACCGGGTTTAAACTTCTCTTCACCATAAATTTTTAACAAATTAAATGAGATTCCGGCTTTAACAGAGAAAAACTGATCCTTGCCGGAGCGACTTCCTTGGTAATTGTATGCACTAGATCCTGTTTCAGCTTTTTGAGTTTGAACTAGAATTTGGCCATCAGGAAAAAAGTCCAATTCATCCGATAAAGTAAATCTGTACATTGCTTCTCCAAAAATATTCCAGCGCCTTGTTAAATTATATTTAAAACCAATTTGCACAGGAAAATGAATGATGCCTTTACTAGCACTAATATTTGGAAAAACAACTGAGTCAATTTGTAATGGACGAAGTATTGTGCTCATTGTATCTATCCCGAAACTTGAAGCTTTTGATTCGAAAAGATAACCAACTCCAACCCCTAAATAAGGTGTAAATCGATACGCTTTATTGCCTGGTAAAAATCTTGTGAAATAAAATTCACCTGTCAAACTGATGTCGTTGAATTGTCTTGAAAAAAAGAAGCCCCTATTTTTTGCGTAAATATTTTTTGAAGCACTATCGTTGCTACTTAATTGAAGCTGCTCATAATTCAATTTAAAACCAGCATAATCATTATATTGCTTTTTATAATAGCCTCCTATATTTTTATTAAACTTAAAAATATCTGGAGCAATATCACCTCTATAACTTGATTGTCCTCTATACAATCCAAACTCACCTCTATTATCCAGTAATTGAAGGTGTTGAGCTTGAGTCAAACTTGTCATGCCAATCAAAAAACAAAAAATTAAAATTTGCTTTAGCATGATTAATTTCTTTTATCTAACCCCCAAGTCAATTTTGTTCTTAATGTTGATAAGAAACTGTTTTCATTCAATCTTATAAAGTGCACACAAAATGCTTCTTTCTTAACTGCAATTTGAATACCAATAGGCACAATTTCTTTTCTTGCATCAAGTGCGCAAATTAATTCCTCGGTTCGTCCTTCAATTTCAAATGAAATCACAGAACTGTCTGGCACGACTACTGAGCGTACATTTAAATTATGTGGCGCAACTGGCGTAATCACAAAACTAGAAGAGTCAGGAAATAATATAGGGCCATTGCAACTCATATTGTAACCGGTTGAACCAGTAGGTGTGGCAATAATCAATCCATCTGCCCAATAAGAGTTTAAAAGCTCGCCATTCAAATAAGTATGAATTTTAATCATTGGAGAAGTATCACGCTTATGAATTGCAAATTCATTTAAAGCAAATGGTGTGCCCTCAAAAATTGGAAGGCTACTATCCATATGCAACAATGATCTTTTATCAATCACATAAGAACGATTGACTAAAGCTTCTACCATGATGGAAAGTTCATCTTTAGAAATCGTTGCTAAAAAACCAAGACGTCCGTAATTAATGCCCAATATTGGAATCAAGGTATCCCCCACTAAAGTAATGGCGTCTAAGACGGTTCCATCACCCCCCAAGGAAATCAAACAATCAATATTGTTGTGCAAATCGGCAGAAGCCCCAAAAGCAATGAGTGATTTTTTATCTTCACCTGTAACCAACTTAAATTTTTTGATTAAATCTGCATAGATATAAATGGTGATGTCATGCTTTTGCAATTCAGCAATCAAGTCATTTAAAGACTGCTGCTGATCCAGGTCGACACCTCTACTGTAAATGGCTACATTCATGAAACAAAGTTAAAAATTAATTCCGCCGTGCAAATATAATCCTTTGTCCCCCAATTGATTGATACTATACTCCACATTTAACACAAAATCGTAGATACTAATTAAATCTATTCCTATACCAGCCGTTCTTAACAAACTATTAGCCAATGGATTCGCTTTGTTTTTTTCTTGACTATAGACATAGCCTAGTTGCGTAAATGCTTTGATCCAGAATGTATATTTAACAGATGGGAGGAACTTTTTAGTCAAGGGGTTCTCGACTGTATAGGATCCGATTCTTTGATGGATTGCCGCTTTAAATAAGGTAGCCGCGTTGCCATCCACTACATAATAATCTAATCCATTCATTTGCATTAATCCATATCCCATTAATTTTCGATCACTATAATTGGATTGCTGCATCGTTCTTCCAATGGTTAAAGATTCAGCCAATATAAATTTATTAGGTGTGATAGGATGTGCTATGATCTGTCTAAATTGAATTGCTGATAAATTACTTTCTTTTGAAAATCTTTGAGATAAAGCAATTTCAGTACTGGCGCCCTTGGTAGGATAGGCATTGTAATCGAAACGAACTTTTGAATAAGACCAATTAAGGTCTATATAAGAAAATGATTTTTTATGATTTGGTAAAAAATTAGGGGCGATCGCAAACGCGGTATCAGAAATGGATTCATTGCCAAATCCAAATTGCAAAGCATGTCTTTCAAATAAATTGGGACGATAGGTTAAATTTGCATTCCCTCGATATCCTTCGCGAATCACATTTTCTGTTCTTAAAAAAACTTGCTTATTTCCTAGCGTGGCATAATTCACTTCTTTTTGATTGAACTGTGCCCAACCCAAGCCCATACCATATTTTAATTGCTTATCAATGAATGGCATTTGATATCGAACGATTGCTTGATGTGTATAGCCTGTAATATAGCCTACGGTTAATTTATCATTGTTTCCTGTGGCATTGGCTTGTCTAAAATTAACACCATAGTTCACACGATCTAAACTTCTATTTTGTTCATTCCACCATTGATTAAAATTTCGATCTACCCATCTAAAATATGGTAAAGGAAAAAAATACCAACGTTCTTTTAATTGAATCTTAATTTTTACCTTCGTACTATCTAGTAATTCAGAGGAGACATTGGTCTCTAAAAAAAGTGCCGTATTAAATAATTGCTGTTGCGCAACAATACTGAGTGAATCGAGCTCGTTTTTTGACAACAGGTCTCCAACTTTATAAGGCAATTCTCTTTTTACAATATAATCTCTTGTTTTTTTATTACCTGTGATTTCTATAGCACTTATTTTTATTTGAGCATGAACTTGAACGAATCCAATTTTACCAATGCAGAAAAATAGAAGGAATAGAAACTTGAAGCGGATAGACTTAAACATCTAAATAATTCATTAAATGATGATAATGCGCTTCAATATCATTATGCAAAGGTGTCTTACCAAAGTATTGTACTAGTTGATAATCGTATCGTTGGAAGGTTGCAATGATTGCTCGCGCTTCGTCCTTATTGATTTTAAGTGTGATAATCATCGCCCCATTTGTTTCGTCATAATAACTATTCAACTGAACAATTTGCGCATTATTTGATTCTACTAATCTTGACATTTCGGCCAATGAATATTGATATGGTGCAACCGAAAGTACAATTATAGCACCCGGCACATCCACACCCAAAAATTTAGCCAAAGCATCGTTTAAACTCTTTTGAGGAATCATGCCAACACATTCCTGTTGTTCATTCAAAACAGGTAAAATGCTTAATTGGTGTTTTGAAAATAAATCTAAAGCAATTAAAAAATGTGCCGTATCTAAAAGCATGATTTTTTTAAACTGATCAGATAAAACCATTAAAGCTAAAGATGGGTCTGTATCCAATAAATCTGCTTTTTGCACAATCCCTAAAAAATAATCATCCTTTACCACTGCTAATTCTTGTACATCAAAATCGTCCATGCACTGCAAAGCAAAATTCACCTTATCTTCTAAATGAAGCAGGGGAAATCCTTGTACAGTAATAGTTGCAGCTAGCATAATAATTATTTAGCTTGTGCTTGTAAGAATTTTTCTAAGATAACATTGAATGCAGCGGGCACTTCCATCATTGGCGCATGTCCACATTGATCAATAAAAGCCAATTCGCTATTTGGAATCAATTTATGGAAATCTTCTGCCACAAACGGAGGCGTGACTTTATCATTTTTACCCCAAATTAAAAGTGTAGGCACTTTGATCTGCCCCAGTTCATCTCCTAAATTATGTCGAATAGCACTTTTTGCTAAAGCAATAATTTTAATAACTTTAATTCTACTATTTGTGATTTCAAAAACTTCGTCTACCAATTCTTTTGTTGCAACTGCTGGATCATAAAATGTTTCAGCAGTCTTTGCTCTAATGTATTCGTAATCTCCTCTTTTTGGATAAGAATCCCCCATGGCATTTTCAAACAAACCACTACTGCCTGTTAAAATCAAAGTTTTGATTTTTTCTGGGTGACTTAAGATATAGACCAATCCAACATGCCCACCCAAAGAATTGCCCAATAAGTGAATCTGATCATATCCTTTGTGGTCGATAAATTGTTGTACATGTTTTGCCAACCCTTTTACTGTTGTATGTAAAAGATCAAGATCATATAATGGTAAAATAGGTACGATTACTTTATGTGTATGTTTAAAATGTTCTATGAGGTCAGAGAAATTACTCAATGCGCCAAATAAACCATGTAAAAGCATCAAAGGTTCCCCTTCTCCAACCTCCACATAATCAAATTTGCCTTCTTTTTTGATTTCGTATTCCATAAAATTGTAACGATTAAGTCGTTGCTATAAAGATACTTATTTCGGATTAAATAAGCTGATTATCCCTTTTCTTGCAATTGATTGGAAAATTGAGCCAATGTTTGCTTGATAAATGGCAGCCATTCGCTCATTTTGGCCATAAAATAGGGCCACCATTTGGCTAGATAGACGTAACTCATAGATGCATCCATGGTGGATTTTTCAACTACCCCTAATAAAGTCATAAAATAGATGAATGCGCTTAATATAGTTCCATAAATGAAAATGTAAAGGACCATACCAAGTAACTTATTTAACCAACCAAGCATCAACCAGTCAGCAGTTTGTTGTAAGAGGCCAGTCAACCATCTTAAGAGCAGCATGACCCCTAATAAAACAATTAAGAAGGATATAAATGGCAGCCAATAAGACGTGATTTTAGTATAAACTTTTAATTGACTAGCTACAAATCCTGCAAACTGAAATGCCAGCACTACACCTATCATCAAGGAGAAAAACGAAATGATGGCTTTTATCAATCCATTTCGATATCCTTGTAATAAGGCTAAAATCAGGATTGTACCTGCTAATAAATCTAACCAATTCATTAGTTGGTCAATGCATTTTTAGCGACTGCAGCAATGATTTTGCCATCTGCCTTACCCGCTAATTGTTTTGATGCCACACCCATTACTTTTCCTAAATCTTGTGGGCCAGCAGCGCCTAATTCCTTTACAATAGCTTCTACAGCGGCTTTCACTTCGTCCTCTGTCATTTGAACTGGAAGAAATTTTTCGATCACTGCAATTTCTTCAGCTTCTTTTTCAGCTAAATCGGCACGGTTTTGTTCTTGAAAAATGGTCAATGAATCTTTACGTTGCTTCACTAATTTTTGTAACAATTTCATTTCACCATCTTCTGTTATTGCACCATTGGCACCTGGTTCAGTTTTTGCTTTAATAATTTCTGCTTTGATAGCACGAAGCCCTCTTAACAATGCTTCATCTTTATTTTTCATTGCGTCTTTCATTAAAGACATCACTTCTAATTCTAAACTCATAAGATTATAATTTTATTTTTTGCGCAAATTATTTTGCGCCTTGCTCTAATTGACTTGCTCTAAATTGATTGTAAAATGTTTTTGCAAAAGTTTTAAATGATTCTGCAAGTGCTTTGTCCTGTGTAGCTCTAAGGTAAGTGTCGCCCATACCCATTAAATTTTGATAAAAGAAATCTGCCATCTCGTCTACCATCATATCCTTCGTCCATAAATCGATGCGTAAAGCAGTTTTATCTGTTGGATCCCAGAAAGTCAACATCATTGCCCTTGCTGCTTGTGCTTCTTGAGCAGTGCTATCGGTTGCTGACCAATCAATGGATTGGGGTATTTTTTGTTCGTCTAATTGAATTTTTACCTGAATGGATGATTCGTGCATAGCTTAAAATTATGGCACAAAAATACAATAATATTGGCGAATAAGACCAGCCTATGCCAAGTCCCTTGGCCACACTATAGTTGCTTTTTGTTGAAATTGGCTTATTTCAGTTTGGATGGCCTTTTGAATTTCAATTCCTTTAGCCGCACGGTACATTTCGTCCTTATAATACAATTTAAAATGATTCGCTAACACATCGGGTTGTTTAAAGTCAAAATATTCGCCCGCTTCAGCCATTTCAGTAAGATTAAAATTATTATCAACTTTATCTTGATGCATCAAAAATGGTATCTGATAGCGCATAGTATAAGTTAAAAACTGAAAGCGATGGCTATTCATTGCACTAAAAATAGTAAGGTATGCTGCAGCAATCCATTCTAATGTAAAATTAGCAACAGATACCAATTCTACCGCATCTCTATATTTATAGCCCAACAAAATATTGGCCGCTTTGTCTTTTTCGGCTTCTGTATCTAGCACAAAAACAAGTGACATCGTACTGAGCTGCCATTTTTTAAAAACAGAAAATGCTTTCACAATAGGTAGGATATCTTGCGTATCTACAAAGGCAAGCAGGTATTGATTTCCATCGGTCAATGCACTTCTGACTGGAGCCAATTGCGACCACTCAAAACTAGGCAAGGGCGCTTTTTCAAGATACAATCTTTCTACACCTGGTCTATTTTGTGCATGCCATTCGTCCAAAGCCAACACTTTTTTTGCTGCATGCATTGTTTTATTAAAACGCTTTTTTTCACGTAACAATTTAAGCCAACTTAAATGACCAGTAAGATGTGGTAAAGTCAAAGGAATGAAATAGGAAGGAATTTGTTTTGCCCAAGAGGCTATAGGACTAAAATGGATCAATGCATTTGCACTGCTTGTTTCGATCAACTGCTTTGTGGCATCAGGATGCACCCATTCAGCCCCTTTCATTTCTGTAGGTTTTGGTAAAGTAGAAACAAGATAGATGCTATGTTCAGCAACGGACATGCCCAAAAGATCTAATAATAGTGGCTCCAAAATTGGAAGATTGGAGACATAAACATCATTGAGCTGTATAAAAATGCGCATAGGCAAAATTAATACATACTTAACAATTTATCCACCAATCATTTGTAGGGGTTAGTTGGTCTTATTAGTATCCTACCTTTGGCTTATGGCAGAACCGCTAAAGCAATTGGATCTATTTGGCACGGAGGGAACAACTCCTGTGCATATTGCTGCGCCTAAACAAGCTAAAAGTATCAAGCAAAAAAAATCATTGCCTCAATACCGTAAGCCCGTTTACCAGTCTGAATCAGTCCTAACTGAAACAACAGTGAATGAGTCTGATGCTGCTTTGCCTTCTGTATCAAGAACGCCAATGGCTTATGTGAACAGAAATATTTTACACAAAAGAGGTAGGATGGCATTTGCAGATATGGATCAAGAGATTGATAAAATCAATGTGCCAGATGCCAGCACTTTAGCTAAAAAATTATACTACCCAATTGGAGAAGTTGCTGGATGGTTTAATGTCAACACTTCATTGATTCGTTATTGGGAAAAAGAATTCAAACAATTGCAGCCACGTAAAACAAGAAAAGGGGATCGTCTATTTCGTGCGCAGGATATTGAATTTTTAAAACAGATCTATTATTTATTAAGAGAGAAGAAGTATTCCATTGATGGGGCAAAAACTTATTTGAAAAACAATAAAGAAAAAGCCAACAAAGACCTATCCTTAATGACCAATCTAAAAGAGATTAAAAACTTTTTGATTTCTTTAAAAGCTAGTCTTTAATTGACTGCCCTGTTTTTTACCTACCCTTTTTCTGAAAATTGAATTTGATGTGCATTCGCATACTCAATAGCAGCAAGGTTGATACGCTCTCTAAGCATTTGAAAAGCATCAATATCCATTTGCATATTCACCAAACATTCTACATGCAACGCATGGTGTTGTTTCCCTGATTCTGATACAAAAACTTGATAGCTATTTAAGTCATTTTCGGACTTTAAAAAATCACGTAGATGGTTTGCAAAATCTGCCAATGCTTGCGCAGAGGTAGTTACACTTAATTGTAAATCCATTTCGATCTTACGCTCAGACCTGAGTGATATATTGTCTACAATAGAATCTACCATTTGTTTATTAGGCACCGAAATAAAAGTTTTTTCTTGTGTACGAATGCGCGTACTTCTTAATCCAATTTTTTCGATTGTACCTGTAAATCCATTCACTTTAACCAAATCCCCAACGGTGAAGGGTTTATCAAAAAAGATGATAAAGGAGGCAATGATATTTTCAAGACTTTCTCTAGTAGATAAAGCAATTGCAGCTCCCACGATACTTAAGCTTGTAACAAGGTTACCAATATTTTCGTTAAAGACATAACGCAGTACCAAAAGAACGCCTATGATATAGAGGATGACTTTAAAGAAATCTCTAAAAAATAAAACCAATTGATCATCCGATAAATCTTTAGTCAGCCTTGCTTTATTCTCTAAAATGATCGCGATAAATTCGAGTGTTCTAAGGGTTACTCTAATCAAGAGTATAATAAACATCAATTTAACTACAGAATCAATCAGCTGCTGCAAACTCAATTTGAAAAGGTTTAAATCCCAAGCTGAGGGGAACTTTAATTCATATAAAGCAACAATAGCAACTAAAAACAATAAGAATTGTTCGATAGGCAATAGTAAGCGGTGTACGTGGTTTTTTCTTAACTCTGAGTGGTTCTTCTTGTCAACCCAAGTATAAATCACACTTGCAAAAAAACGAGAAACCAAACGCTTGACAAGCAAAGTGCCAATTAAAATTGCTGCTACTAACAAATAGCTGCGAATAGAATTGCTTAATATGATTTGATCGATATTCATTGCTTATGCCTCCCAAGTTAATAAATGTAAATCTGTGCCGTCAAAAACAGCATAGGTATTTAAACGAATCCAATCCCCTAAATTAATATACCTGCTTTTATCATTGATTTTTAAATCAATGGCATAGTGGCGATGGCCGAAAATAAAATAATCCACAGACATCGTTTTTGCTTTCTCTTTGGTATACAAGATCAACCATTCTTTGTCTTCTCCTAAAAATATTTCGTCTGCATTGCCTGTTTTTGCACGACTTTTTCGACTTAAATAATTGGCTAATTGTATGCCTGCATCTGGATGTAGCCATCTAAATAACCATTGACAAATGGGATTTGTAAACATTTTCTTTAGACGCTTGTAACCCTTATCTCCGGGACCTAATCCGTCTCCATGTCCAATCAAAAACTGTTTATTTTGGATGGTAAATGCTTGTGGCTCAAAATATAGTTTCGCATTCAATTCTTTTGACAAATAATCTTGCATCCACAAATCATGGTTACCAGTAAAAATATGCAACTGAATACCTTCGTCTGCCATTTGCGCAAGGGTGCCTAATATTCTAACAAAACCTTTTGGCACCACTGTCTTGTATTCGAACCAAAAATCAAAAATATCGCCAACAATAAAAATGATACCGGCATCTTTACGCGCATCTTGTAAAAAGCGCACCAAGCGATCTTCTCTTTTTCTGCTTTCTGTGTCATTAGGCGCACCTAAATGAAAGTCAGAAAGAAAATACACTTTTTTGCCAGTTTCCAATACCATGTAAGGAGGTTAATTTGATTAAAGGTACTAAACCGGTGTATTATCAATTAAAAAACAATAAACTTCTTTAGGACCATGTACCCCAACAACCAATGTTTTTTCGATATCTGCTGTTCGGCTTGGACCTGTTGCAAAACTAATCATAGAAGGGAAGGCTTCTGGGCTGTTTTTAAATTGAACCAGGCTATCAGCTATATCATATACCAATTGGTCGGCATAGGCAATACAAATATGAATAGGCGCGTAGACACTAGCAGTTCTTCCACTTGCTTCTTTGCTGCTTAATACAATGGTGCCTGTTCTAGCCACTAAATGCGAACACAATGTAATTGCAGCGTCGCATTCTGCTAAGTCATCTGTTGTTACAGGATCAAATTGAAAAGGACGTAAAGTAGACAACCAATCCTTTTCTTTAGAATAAATTTTATTCCAGCCCTTTGCAATGATCAATGCATTCAATTGCGCAATCAATTCTTGCTCGTCGGCACAATACACAAATTTGCCCAAGAGTTCTGTAAACTTTTGAGCAAATTCAATCGCCATTTCTTTTTCAGTTGGAATAAAAATAGGCGTATCCGACACTTGATCTGGAAAAGGAACAGGCACTGGATCTTTCAATGCCTGTTTTATCTTTTGTAATATTTTTTGTCTTGCGCCTTGCGATTCCATTTACAACTTATTCGTTATTGTCTGTAGCATCAGCTGCATGAATGGTTGCGTTTGCATTTTCAATCACATCATCAGACTTGTCTGCAGGGGTTTCAACCGTTGTTTCATTTGGTGAAAATTGATTATCTGCATCTGCAGTAACAGTTGTTTCTTCAAGGATTTTCTTTTCCTCAAATGGACGATCACCAATCAATTCCTCTACATCAGATTTATGTAAAACCTCTCTTGTTAACAATGCTTGAGCCAGTTTCTCTACTTCTTCTTTTTTAGATTGTAATAAATCTAAAGTTCTGTGGTAGGCAGCATCAATCATCTTGCGCACTTCTTCGTCAATGATTTTTCCTGTCTCTTCACTGAATGGTTTTTGGAAAGTATTTTCTTGAGATGGATCGTAGAAACTTACATTACCAATTTTATCATTCATACCATAAGTGGTTACCATCGAATAAGCCATCTTGGTGATTTGTTGTAAGTCGTTTGATGCACCAGTTGAAATACGACCAAAGAATATTTGTTCAGCAGCACGTCCACCTAATGTCATACACATTTGATCGGTCAATTGCTCAATGGTATATAAGTATTGTTCCTTAGGTGTGTATTGTGCGTAACCCAATGCAGCCGTACCTCTTGGCACAATCGTTACTTTTAATAAAGGATAAGCGTGTTCTAAGAACCATCCACAAATGGCATGTCCTGCTTCGTGGTAGGCAATCACTTCTTTCTCTTCTTTAGAAATGATTTTATTCTTCTTTTCTAATCCACCAATGACTCTGTCAATCGCATCTTGGAAATCTTTCATCTCTACACCAGACTTTCCTTTACGTGCTGCAATCAATGCGGCTTCGTTACAAACATTCGCAATATCTGCACCAGCAAATCCTGGCGTTTGTTCAGCCAATTTATGCACGTCTAAACTTTCAGATACTTTAATTGGACCTAAGTGTACTTTAAATATTTCTTCACGACCTTTTACGTCTGGACGGTCAATCGAAATCTGACGATCAAAACGTCCTGGTCTTAATAATGCGCTGTCTAATACATCAGGGCGGTTGGTTGCAGCAAGGATAATGATACCCGTGTCTCCACCAAATCCATCCATCTCTACCAACAATTGATTTAAAGTGTTTTCGCGTTCGTCATTGCTCATCATGGCATTCTTACCACGTGCACGACCTATTGCATCAATCTCATCAATGAATATAATACATGGCGCTTTCTCTCTTGCTTGTTTGAATAAATCACGTACACGACTTGCACCCACACCCACAAACATTTCCACAAAGTCGGAACCACTTAAACTAAAGAAAGGCACTTGTGCTTCTCCCGCCATCGCTTTTGCTAATAATGTTTTACCTGTGCCTGGAGGGCCTATCAACAATGCACCTTTTGGAATTTTACCACCAAGGGCTGTATATTTTTTTGGTTGTTTTAAGAAGTCCACAATCTCCATCACTTCTTCTTTTGCTTCTTCTAATCCAGCAACATCTGCGAAAGTGATATTCACTTTTGTACCACCTTTTTCAAATAAGGTTGCTTTTGATTTACCTACATTAAAAATACCACCTGGGCCACCGCCACTTCCTCCGCCGCCGCCCATCTTGCGCATCATCACCATCCAAATCACCGCAATGATTAACATCGTGAAAATTGTATTGGCGATTGGTCCAAACCACTCTCCTTCTTTGATGGTATTTTGTGGCACTTCCTGAATTCCTTTTTGCTCATAGAATTTTTGTAAACGCTCGTTGAAACTATTCCAATCGGTTACACTAAACTCAAACAATGGCACCCCTTTTACTTTAGCTTTCTCTAATTTCTTCTTAAACTTTTGTACGTAGTAGTCCTTATGAATACTATCTACCTTAATGTAAACACGAACGATTTCTTTGTTTTGAACAAGGTCAATACGCTCCACATCACCTCGCATCAACATCACTTGCTTGAACTCTTGTTCGGTAGTAGTGGTTAATTCGGGTGTCATTTGAAAAAATCTAGCCGAGAAAAGGGACAATGCAATAAGTCCATAGATCCAATAGATATTGAACTTGGGCATTTTAGGTCCGTCTCCCAAAGGCGAATTCTTCTTTTTATTATTTTTTGACTCTGACATAGTATTGTTGCTGTTGCTGCTTTTTATATAAACAAGTGGAAATGAATATTGTTGACCAAGGTCCCATTAATCTTCATGTGTTTTCATGTCTGCATCGCTCCATAACTCTTCCAATTTATAAAAACTACGTGCTTCTGGGTGCATCACATGAACGACTACATTGATATAATCAATTAATAACCATTGTCCACCTTGCTTTCCCTCTGTTTTATACGGAAGATCATCACACTTGTGTTTTACTTCATAATCGATAAAATCGGCAATGGCTCTTAACTGTGTGGTATTATTTGCTTCACATATGATGAAGAAATCTGCAGCAGCCTCATGTACTTTTTTGAGATCAAGGCTTATTACATTTTCACCTTTTTTATCCAATATAGCCTGTATAATGGTTTTGAAGATTTTAGAGCTACGAGTGAGCCTAGTAACCGTATTTTTTTTACGGTCTTTTAAAGAAGAAAGTTGTTCCAATGCGCTTATTTTTAATGTGTTAAATCCTGTTTCTAAACTAACTTTACAAAAATAACAATTCTTTGTCACCTGCCACACCAAATATCCTATTAGGCGCACCGTTGATAGAACTGTCTACCATAGATAGTACCAATATCTATGCCATGGACCAAATTAAGCAGGGATTGGCCAAGTCTGGCAGTTGCTATACAGCTGATTTTCAAACAAATGGCAAAGGGCAACATGGACGAGCTTGGGAGAGTTCCAAGGGACAAAACTTACTTTGTAGCTATATTTTGGAGTTAAATACACTGGATGCGCTCAAAAATTGGACCCCAACAGACCAAATTGGGTTTTCAGCAGCCATTGCACTTGGCGCCAGGGCCTTTTTTGCAGGATTTGCAGGGCCTGAAACTAAAATCAAAAAGCCAAACGATATCTATTTTAGTGACAGAAAGGCAGGGGGCATCCTCATAGAAAACCTAGTCAGGGGCAAAGAATGGACCTGGGCTGTGATCGGCATTGGCATGAATATCAACCAAAACTCTTTTACTTCGGCAGCAGTGAATAGGGTATCCTCAAATCCTATTTCTTTGCAAGAGATCACCAATAAAATTTGGGATCTAAAACAAATGCAACAACATTTAAGTGCAGCATTGAATATGGCGGTTCAAGATTGGTTGCAATTGGGTGAAGCAGCCACTTTAAAAGTATTAGAACAAAATATCATCGAGTTAGATCAATTATAAATTCAACAATGAGTACAACTACAGAACAAAATACAAAAATAGCATTAACACAATATTCTAAAGGAGCTGGATGCGGCTGTAAAATAGCCCCTGCAATACTTTCAGAGATATTGGCACAACATAGTGTAGGTATAAGTACACCAAAATTATTGGTAGGTAACGACACTAAAGATGACGCAGCGGTTTATCAGATAGATGAACAAAATGCATTAATCAGTACCACAGATTTCTTTTTACCAATAGTTGATGATCCATTTCAGTTTGGACAAATTGCAGCAGCCAATGCCATCAGTGATGTCTATGCAATGGGCGGCAGTCCCCTATTTGCATTAGCAGTTTTGGGTTGGCCAATAGACACGATTCCTGTTTCAGCTGCACAAGAAGTCATGGCGGGTGCAAGGGCTGTTTGTGCTGAAGCAGGCATTGTGATGGCAGGTGGACATAGTATAGATAGTAAGGACCCCATTTTTGGGTTGGTAGTAAACGGTATGGTAGCCATCGAAAATTTAAAAAGAAACAACAGCGCAAAAGCAGGCGATATTTTATTGTTAACAAAACCTTTGGGTGTAGGTATTTTAGCTACAGCTCAGAAAAAAAGTTTGATTGAACCTGCAGACCTTGAATTATTGGTGAAACAATTAACTACTTTAAATAAAGTTGGTGCTACACTCGGAAAAATTAAAGGGGTGCATGCGATGACGGATGTCACAGGCTTTGGTATTTTAGGACATTTAATTGAGATGATGGAAGGCAGTGGATTAGGTGCGACGATTCATTATAATCAATTACCTATTTTAGATGCTACAAAAAAATACATCCCTCAAAAAGCAATCCCTGATGCCACTTATAGAAATTGGAATGCCTACAATCAACAAGTTGCTTTTGGTGCCGGTGTGAATGTGATGGAAGCATTTCAAATTTTACCTGACCCGCAAACCAATGGTGGATTATTGATTGCTGTATCGCCAGAAGCACTGGAAGAAGTTCAATCAATTTTAAAAGCAGCAGGGATCGAAAACACAGACCCCATAGGCGTTTGCACGGAAGCTGAAGCAAAAAGAATTCAAGTAAATGCTTAGTAATCGTTATTCAAAAATCAAATGGCCTTTGTTTTTGATTTGTTCAGGCGTGAGCTCTGCAACCAATTGAACACCTTTGATATTTCTTATGGTGTATAAAATATCTTTTACTTTTTCATCTTCAATCCATTCACCACGGATCCACCAGATGAAATCCATGTGTTTTAATTCGGGCAATAAATACTCTCCATCAAATTGATTATGGTATACAAAATGGCCAATGGTGGTATTGGGTTCATAACCTTCGTACATTGAAAAATAATAGGTCCTATTTTTTCTTTTCAATGCAATTTCATGGTTGGGATTGAACCTAAATTCAAAACCCATATACTGATTCAGTAAAATACAAAACTGATAATTTTTAATAGGTGCAGTGATACCCAAGATTCGAGAGCCCTCAAAATCTTGTTCATTAATCTCGTCCTGGTTTAAAATAATTTTTGCACTCACAAGAATAAATATATCGGTTTAATAAATGTAGGTTTTCTTAAAATTAAAATACAATATCTACTTTAATTTCTTCTGTTCCTCTTTTGTAAATTAAAAAAGTGCTATCCCCTTTTTTAAACTTAGATAATGTCGTCATATAACTCATCACATCAATGAACTTATAGTCGCCCATTTGCAATAAAATATCACCCGCTTTAAGTCCTAATTTTTCGCCTAATTTTCCGGCAGAAGCGCCCTCAATCCTAAGCCCAGTGCCCGTATACGCATAATCCGGCATCACACCTAAGCTCACTGTAAACTTAGTACTACGGCCCATTGCAGCTTCGCGTGTTTTTAAGAAATCAAGTTTACCATAGGTATTGGTTGTTTGAATAATTCCTTGAACAAAACGTAGAATATCTTTTTGACCCACATAATTAATTTTATCCCAATCGTCTGTTGCTTTATGATAATCTGCATGGCTGCCTGTGAACATAAATAATACAGGCATATCTTTTCTGTAAAAACTTGCATGATCACTTGGACCAGTACCAGCACTATCAATGGTGTACAATATAGTAGTAGGTGTTTTAGAAATAATTTCGGACCACTTGCTCGAAGTGCCATATCCACCAAGACTCATTCTTTTAGTTGCGTCATACCTACCCACCATATCCATATTCACCATGTAATTTAAATTAGTTTGAATGGTTGGATGGTCTAACCAATACTTGCTTCCTATTAAACCAAGTTCTTCGGCAGAGAAATGAATGATCAAATAATTGTTTTTATTGTAGGCATCCCCTTGTATAGAAGCTTTGTTTAATGCTTTAGCCAATTCGATCAAAGCCGCAGTACCACTGGCATTGTCGTCGGCACCATTGCGGATATCATTGTTAATATCCAATGCATTTTTGTCTTGATTGTATCCTAAGTGATCTACATGCGCACCCAACACAACAGTATGTCCAGCTTTATTATCAATGTATGCCACTACATTTTTTCCTATTCTAATTTGTGGCGTTAAAATTAAATTAGCCTCAATATCAAATGTGCCCAATGCATCATTAAAGTACTTTTTAAATCCGTCTTTAGTGATATAGACAACTGGTATGGCTAGCGCAGCGCTTGTATCAAACTTATTAAATTGAATATTGTCCACCAAAGTACCGCTATTATAAAGAAATAATGCTTTTGCATTTTTTGCTTTCATATTATTAGCAGATGTCTTGATCCAATCTTGTAAATCAAAATGCGGGTTACTTTCTTGTTCTTCTAAAACTTCTTGTACATCTTTAAACCAAACTTGGCCAGCTTCTTCTAAAGCAAGGGTTGACTTAGTTGTAAATTGACCATTCAATCCGGTAGATACTGTAAAAAAATCAGTACCAAAATCCATCGATTGTTGATTCACTTTTAAAAATGCATTTTCACCCCATTTTTTTCCTTCATTGATTGGGAATGCTTGAATAAATCCTTGAGTCCCCATGGGCTGTAATCCAGCGCTTTCATATTGTGCAATGATATAATCGACTGCTTTTTGCTCTCCATCGCTTCCCGCGCGACGTCCTTCAAGCACATCACTCGCTAAATATTGAACGTGTAATTTTAAGTTTTTTATCAGCTGACGATCTCCCTTATTTTGCTTTTGAGCTAGACCAAAGAAGGTTACAAATAGCATGAGGGAGGTAATAATTAAACGCATAGATCGTGTTTGAACTATAAAATTAAGCAATGAAGACTAGTTTTATCGTCTATTGGATCAAAAACTGCTAAAAGTGATACATTTTAAAAGGTTTCAATTTCTAATTTCGTAAGTAGTCCCTATGCTTAATGGCTAGCTTTGCGACCAATCGTGAAAGCAGGTATACATATCGCCTTAGTGGGGAATCCCAACAGTGGAAAAAGTTCGCTTTTTAATGCCTTAACAGGTTTACAACAAAAAGTAGGCAATTTTCCTGGTGTAACCGTAGATAAGAAAACAGGGGATCTAAAAATTGGACCACACGAAAGCACTTTAATTGACCTACCTGGCACATATAGTTTTTATCCAAAAAGAGAAGACGAATGGGTGGCCTACCGAGTGTTGATGGGTGTAGACGAAGAGGTAAAAACAGATGTGATTTTATTAATTGCAGATGCAAGTAATTTAAAAAGAAATTTACTTTTTTGTAGTCAAATTATAGATTTAAAAATTCCAGTAGTCTTGGCACTGACCATGAATGACTTGGCACAAAAAAAGGGCATTAAAATTGATATTGCTGGACTACAATTCGATTTGGGTATTCCTGTTGTTGCAGTAGATGCAAGAAAAAATAAAGGCTTAGGAGAATTAAAAAGGGTATTGGGGCAAATAATTGAAACACCACGTTCAAGAAATCAAGAAAGTTTCATTGACAATAAAAACCTTGCCCCTGCTGCAATTGATGCATTCAAAAAAACTTACCCAACACATAGTGATTATGCTGCTTTGCATTATCTGATGCATCATGAAACTTTTCCTTTGGACCAAGAAATGCAAGAAAACATAGAGCAGATTGAAATTGAAACCGATTTTAACCATACTAAAACGCAGGCACAAGAAATATTACAACGTTATCAGCGCATTCAAGAGTTGATGAAAAAATGGGTGACGGAGCCTGATCCAACTGCGAAGAAAAAAAGAACAGATCGGTTAGACAATATTTTATTACACCGTGTAGGAGGATATATTATTCTATTGAGTGTGTTGTTTTTATTGTTTCAGTCTGTGTTCTGGATGGCATCCTTCCCAATGGATGGCATTGAATGGATTTTCACCAATATCACCACTTATTTAAATGAGACATTACCTCAAGCCTGGTGGCAGGATTTGTTGGTCAATGGATTTGTTGCAGGTATTGGTGGCATTGTGATTTTTGTGCCACAAATTATGATCTTATTTGGACTCATCACTTTGCTGGAAGACACGGGCTATATGGCTAGGATCAGTTTCTTAAGTGACAAGCTTATGCGTAAAGTAGGATTGAATGGCAAGAGTGTGATGCCGATGATTAGTGGTTTTGCTTGCGCTGTTCCTGCTATCATGAGTGCTAGAAATATTGAAAATAAAAAAGAGCGCTTACTCACTATTTTAGTAACACCATTTATGAGTTGTAGCGCAAGACTACCCGTGTACACTATTTTAATTTCTTTGGTGATAGACAATACCATGTATTTTGGTTTTTTAAGTTTACAAGGCTTGGTGATGATGGCACTGTATTTATTAGGGATTGTCATGGCGCTTGTAGCAAGCTTTATTCTTAAGTTTTTTATCAAGGTCAAAGAGAAAAGTTATTTTATTTTAGAACTACCCGTATACCGTGCACCACGCTGGGGCAATGTAGGCATGACGATGATACAAAAAGCAAAAATATTTGTGGTAGATGCAGGTAAAGTAATCATCATGATTAGTTTGTTGTTGTGGTTCTTGAGCTCTTATGGACCAAGTGAAAAAATGGATCAGCTCAATGCAGCATATTCGATGGCTGTAAAAAGTAATCCGACGCAAGCAGCACAATTAGAAAAACAATACAATACCGACAAGCTCGCCAATTCTTATGCTGGTATTTTAGGTAAAAAAATAGAACCAGTCATTAAGCCACTTGGTTATGATTGGAAAATTGGCATCGCCTTAATTACCTCTTTTGCTGCACGCGAAGTATTCGTAGGCACCATGGCTACTTTATATAGCGTGGAGGAAGATAATAATAGCAGCTTAAGAGAAAAATTACGTGCATCAGTTTGGCCAGATGGCAAACCCGTCTATAGTTTAGCCACAGCACTTTCTTTAATGGTATTTTATGTACTTGCGATGCAATGTATGAGTACGCTAGCCATTGTGAAAAGAGAAACAGGTACCTGGAAATGGCCAACCATTCAATTCTTTATGATGACAGGGCTGGCTTATGTATTAAGCTGGCTGACTTATGTGATTGCGAAGTAAAATTGAATAAGCACCTATCGGAACCTAACCTACCAACCAGAAATAGCTAAAATCTCAGCAGTGTGGTCTTTTGTATCTGGCTTTTCAATGATATGCTGCACCATCCCAGCTTCGTCAATTAAAAAAGTGGTTCTGGTCGTGCCCATATAGGTCTTACCCATGAACTTCTTTTGACCCCAAAGATTGTATTTGTCAACGATTTTCTTGTCTTCGTCCGCGATTAAAGAAAAAGGAAGCTCGTATTTATCGATGAATTTTACATGGGAAGCCACAGAGTCTACACTGACCCCTAAAATAGCGATACCCTTCTTAATCAATTTCTTATAATTATCACGCAAATTGCAAGCCTGCGCTGTACAACCTGGCGTATCGTCCTTTGGATAGAAGTATAAAACCAATTTTTGCCCTTTGAAATCGGCGATTGAGACTGTTTTTCCGTGTTGATCGGCGCCTTTGAATGCGGGTGCCTTAGCCCCTTCTTTAATTACTGCCATAACAATTTGTATTGTGGTGAAGATACGAATTAAAAAGGAGAAAATTGTTTCACATAAAATGGGCCGAATGCAGCCAAAAATTAATAGATTTGCACAATTTATATTTTTGTAGCCATGCCAAGAGATATTACCATCAAATCCATTTTAATTGTAGGTTCTGGACCCATCATTATTGGACAGGCCTGCGAGTTTGACTATTCAGGATCACAAGCCGCTCGTTCTTTGAGAGAAGAGGGTATTAAAGTGATTTTGATCAATAGCAATCCAGCCACGATCATGACGGACCCAATGATGGCGGATAAGGTTTATTTATTGCCATTGACGATAGAAAGTATAGAGCAAATTTTAAAAGAGAATCAAATAGACGCAGTCCTACCTACTATGGGTGGACAAACAGCATTGAACCTATGTAAGGAAGCAGACGAATTAGGCATCTGGGAGCAATACAATTGTAGAATGATTGGTGTGGATGTAGCCGCAATCAATACTGCAGAAGACAGAGAATTATTTAGACAATTGATGGTGAAAATTGGAATCGCAGTGGCGCCAAGTAAAGTGGCAAATAGTTTTTTAGAAGGAAAAGAATTTGCGCAAGTGATTGGCTTTCCATTAGTGATTCGTCCATCTTTTACATTAGGCGGAACAGGTGGCGGATTTGTACATGATGCAAGTGAACTAGATGCTGCATTAGAAAGAGGCTTGAAAGCGTCCCCAATGCACGAAGTATTGGTAGAGAAAGCCGTGTTGGGATGGAAAGAATATGAATTAGAATTATTAAGAGACCAGGCGGATAACGTAGTAATTATATGTACTGTAGAGAACTTGGATCCAATGGGTGTGCATACAGGAGATTCAATTACTGTTGCACCAGCAATGACATTGAGTGATACGGCTTTTCAAGACATGCGTAACAAAGCCATGTTGATGATGCGTAGTTTAGGTAATTTCTCTGGTGGATGTAATGTGCAGTTTGCACAAAATCCCATCACAGAGGAATTAATTGCAGTGGAGATTAATCCACGTGTGTCAAGGTCATCTGCACTAGCATCCAAAGCAACAGGCTATCCCATTGCAAAGATTGCAGCAAAATTGGCGATCGGATACAATTTAGATGAATTAAAAAATCAAATCACACAAACCACTTCTGCTTATTTTGAACCAGCATTGGATTATGTGATTGTAAAAGTACCAAGATGGAATTTTGATAAATTCAAAGGTGCCAACGATACATTAGGATTACAAATGAAGAGTGTGGGAGAAGTGATGGCGATAGGAAGAAGCTTTACAGAAGCGATTCAAAAAGCATGTCAATCTTTAGAGAACGAAGCAATAGGATTGGGCTATTATGGTAAGAGTTTGATGAAGAACGAAGAATTGATGGAATATATCAAGACGCCAAAATGGGATCGTATCTTCAGAATCAAAGATGCCTTGATGCAAGGCTCCACAGTAAGATCGATTGCGGCTGCAACAGGGATAGACAATTGGTTCTTATACCAAATCAGAATCATCTGTGATATAGAAAAAGAAATTGCGAAGTATGAGCTTGCAAGTTTACCAACTGAAACCTTGAAAGAAGCAAAGAAGCATGGCTTTAGTGATTTACAAATAGCTAAAGTATTACAAGGCAATGTATCTGACGACGAAGTGTATGAAAAAAGAAAAGCATTGGGTATTACCAGGGTATATAAAATGGTAGATACTTGTGCTGCAGAGTTTGAAGCAAAAACGCCCTACTTCTATTCAACCTTCGAAAACTAGGAGAAACCAAATGCATTGAAACTAAAAATTCAATGTTTAAAAAAAAATAATTTATTTCAAAGTATAACCTAACAATATGAACGCAAAAGATATCGTAGTTCAAAACGAAAAAGAAACAAGAGCGGGATTTGGAGATGGCATTTTAGAAATCGCGAGAGAAAATAAAAACGTCGTGGTATTGACTGCAGACTTGGCTGGTTCTTTTAAACTAGGACCATTGATGAAAGAACTTCCAGAGCGATTCATTGAAGTAGGCATTGCAGAAGCCAATATGATTGGTATTGCAGCTGGCTTAACCATTGGCGGAAGAATTCCTTATACCACTACATTTGCTGGATTCAGCACAGGACGTGTGTATGATCAAATTAGACAAAGCGTTGCCTACTCAGATAAGAATGTAAAAATTTGTGCATCGCATGCAGGATTAACTTTAGGAGAAGATGGCGCAACACATCAAATATTAGAAGACATTGGATTAATGAAAATGTTACCAGGCATGACCGTGATTGTGCCATGTGATTATAACCAAACAAAAGCTGCAACAAAAATGATTGCAGGTTATGAAGGCCCAGTGTACTTAAGATTTGGTCGACCAAAATGGCCCAACTTCACTAAGGAAGATGGATCTGATTTTGTGATTGGTAAGGCACAAATATTAGCTGAAGGAACAGATGTAACGATTGTTGCATGTGGCCACTTGGTTTGGAAGTCTATCGAAGCAGCAAAACAATTAGAAGCAGAAGGCATCAGTGTAGAAGTAATCAACTTGCATACCATCAAACCATTTGACGAAGCAGCGATTATCAATAGCTTAAAGAAAACAGGTTGCGTAGTGACCGCAGAAGAACATAATGTCATTGGTGGCATGGGCGATGTGGTAGCACAAGCAGCTGCAAAACATTATCCAGTGCCTGTTGAATTCATTGGTACACAAGATACATTTGGAGAGAGTGGTACACCGAATCAATTATTAACTAAATACGGATTGGATGCAGTGAACATTGTTGCTGCTGCAAAGAAAGTAATTAGTCGTAAGGGCAAAAATTAAAATTTGAAGGAAATTTAAAT
>CAMCQV010000002.1 GCA_945877085.1 Chitinophaga pinensis | reverse complement strand
AATTACCTCCTCAGGTACTACCTGAAATAAAGAAATCTCCGGTAGTTTCGGAGATATTCTGCACCTTTTCTGTTTTCGGTAAAAGTAAAATTCATTTTCAACCTTGTCTTGTTTCGGTAAAGGTGAAATGGGGACTAGTGATTTATTTTTGGTACTCAACTTCCTGCCATCTGTCAGGAAGTTCCTTGCAGAACTACCCTCAAAATAAAATTTATTTGTCGTGAGAAGTTGGGAGACCTATAATAAGATCAACCCCCATCTTTTCGGTATGGGTGTAATACTATCCCAAATAATACTAGCGTTTAAGTGTTTTTGCTAGTTATGAAAATACTATCCCTTTCGTGAATAAACCCCATTTATTCTTAAAATAAGACGACTGGCGGGACTTTCTTACATGGGTTGGGTGTATTTATTATTAAAGATATTTTATGAAATTAAGAACGCTTGTACAAGACAGTCCAAACAGGAAACTGAAGATGATTATTAGTGAAACCCAATTTAAAGCCCTAGCTAATAATGTACTAACCCTCCAAGAGGAAAAACAAATAAAGAACACCCATTTAATCAAAACAAACACCCATGCACAGAAAAAGAAATAGACCAGAAATTAAGTACCCTGAAATTGCAGTGTTTGCATTATCAAAAGGATCTCAAATGAACGATAATATCCATAAAAGTGATTGCTACTATTACATGTTAGACAAGATTGAGCAAATGATGAGGATGAATAATGTTAAGAGTGATAAGTTTGGAATATCAGGGTACAAAGAGGATGTTGCTGCATATCTTTCATTTTACTTGGAGGTATACCTTTTCAAAGACCTTGAGATAAAACTGATGGATGATATTAATGAATATGACCCTGATATTATGCCAAACAAGTATCGCTAGCGGATCCTAAATTTATTCCTAACACATAACAGCAAGCATTCCAATTATTTGTGCATTGCCAATAAATATTCAATCCTGATCACAGTTGAGAATTTGAATGGCATTTGTGTTTATGACTTTCTGAAAACTGTCAGAAGGTTCTTTTTTATAAAATGTCCGTTAAAGATATTAAGAGACATGCATCTAATTGATATTCAATGGCAGTTTAATTTTAGCGCATTTTTATGACCAAAAGTGAGGTAAAAAGCTGGTTTTGAGACTTTGAGGCTCTACATTAGCCAAAACACATTTTATGACCACCACTATTGAAAAAACGAGTGATTATTTAACCACTGACGAATTGAAACGTTTGAATAGGTACTTCCAAAAGGAGCAGAACTACCAGATGGCGCTATTAATAGAGTTCGGATTTCGAACACTGCTTCGTTATTCAGACATATCAAGGTTCACTTGGGAGAGTGTATTAAATAAAGACGAACTCGTCCTAAATGAAAAGAAAACAGGTAAGAAACGGAGTATTAAAGTGGGTTCTGTTCTTAAGTCATTATTACTTGAATACTATGAATTGATAGGACATCCAAACTTGGATTGTACCATCTTCACTTACTCACTTCGCCACACAAATAGATTATTGCAGTTTGGTTCAAGGTTTGTTGGCATCCGTAAAAAGAGGGTATCTACGCACTCGCTACGTAAATCGGGAGCTCGTTTCTTGTATGATGAGAATAACAGGTCAGAAGACGTTTTCTTAAAAATTTCAATGATATTGAATCACTCAAGCACACAGGTATCAAGGCGCTATTTAGGAATTACAAAGGAGGAGATTTCAGATGTTTACGCTGGGTTTGATATTTTACTTTAGTATTTGTATCTGATAACTAATTGATTTACAATAGTTAAATATTTTTTTATTTTTTTCCAAAATTTATTTGTTTAACTAAAAATATAGTTATAATATTGACTAAGAATTTAGTTATAAAGTAAAATATTAAACTATGAAAAAACTGACACAAGCCGAAGAACAAATTATGCAAGCCTTATGGGCATTGGATAAGGGCGGATTTATTAAAGATGTTTTAGAGGCAATAGATGAGCCAAAACCACATCATAATACAGTGGCAACACTTTTAAAGATTTTAGTGGAGAAAGAGTTTGTGGGTATTCAAAATCCAAACAGAAACAATTTTTATTATCCTTTGGTGAGTAAGGGATCATATTCTGCTAAAAGAATTGAGGGTTTGACTGAAAGCTACTTTGAAGGATCTTATTCTAATGTAGTTTCCTTTTTAGTAGATAGAAAACAAATGACAATCGAAGATTTGGAATTGCTTTTAAAACAATTAAAAAACAATAAGTTATGAAAAAAGGTTTATTAGTTGCAGCCATTTTATTAGTTGCAGCCTCATTTAATAACACAGCATCTGCACAGGTTAAAATTGGTTATTTTGATGATCAAAGCGTAATTGCTTTATTCCCAGGTATCCAAGAAAAATTAGACACTGTTCTTAAATCTTACGCACAAGATTCTTTACAAGATGAGTATAATTACACTTTAAAGGATTATCAAATAAAAGATAGCATCTATAAAAGAGATTCTGTTGACTTGTCTAAACGTCCAAAAGCATTACAAATGGCGACTGACGATTTAAATCGTTTAAAATATAAATTGATTAACTGGCAACAATATCAACAACAATCTATGGAACAAAAACAAGAATCATTGTTATTGCCTTACAGACAAAAAATTGCAGCAGCATTAGCTGAAGTAATTAAAGAACAAAAATATGATTTTGTTTTAAAGCAAGAATCTTTATCCCCTTATACCAACCCTTCAATTACAGACAAATACAATTTAACCATTCATGTTGCAATGAAGTTGAAATTACCTTTGCCAAAGCAAGTGGAAGAAGCATTTAGAGTGGCTACAGGTGTTGCACCTACTTCGGCTCCTGCTGCTAAAGCGCCTGCAAAAAAAGGATAATATTTTAAAACAATAAAAAAACAAAAATCATGACTAGTCAAATTGTGATTACATATATTCTTAAAATAATATTAATATCAGGCATATTCTTGGCTTATTATTGGATTGCATTAAGAGATAAGAAATTTCACTATTACAACAGATTTTATTTATTAACTGCATCAATAATGAGTTTAGTCATTCCCTTGTTGAAGTTTGATTGGTTTATAGTGGAGAAACCTGTTTTATATAGTTCAAATGAAATCGTACAATTTATTTTACCAATATCTAATGTGAATAAGAGTATTCAATATGATTGGGTGGATTATTCTTTGATTATAGCAGGTATTGTAGCCATTACTTTGTTTAGTATACTACTTTTAAATGTAATAAAAATTCAATTATTAAAAAGGAAGAGTGAAGTAACACAAATGGATGGGTTTGACTTTATTAATACTAATGATGATAACGCGCCCTTCTCTTTTTTAAATAATTTATTTTGGAAACAATCTATTTCATTACAAGAAGAAGGAGGACAGCAAATATTTAAACACGAAATTACTCATATACAACAAAAGCATACCTGGGACAGAATATATTGTCAAATAGTTGCTTCAATATTTTGGATGAATCCATTTAATTGGGTTATTCAAAAGGAGTTAGTTACTATTCATGAGTTTATAGCAGATGAATCGGCGGTTGGAGATAGTAATGTAGAAGCGTTTGCTAAAATGTTATTACAGACCCATTATGGGGATCATTTTTTAAATCCAACACACCAATTTTTTTATTCATCTATTAAACGAAGATTAACTATGTTAACCAAATCAACCAACACAAAATACTCTTACCTAAGAAGGGTGATGGTATTGCCAATTTTAATTGCCGCGGTATGTATAGTATCAATTAAGGTTCATGCAAGTGAAAGAATTGAAAACAAAGTAGAAGAAATTAAAAATAATATTTCACAATTAATTAGTGATACTACAAAGCCCAAAAAGCTAACGCCTCCAACGCCGCCAAATCCTTCATTAGCGAAACCAGATTATTATATAAATGGTGTTAAGATTGCGGAAGGAGCACCTCCTCCGCCACCATTGACAAATCCTTCATATTATTTAGATGGTGTAAAAATTAATGAAAAGGAAATGAAAGATATTTCAATAAATGGTATTGCATCAATAAATGTCTTGAAAGGAGAACAAGCAATAAAAAAATACCGTGAAGATGGCAAAAATGGTGTTGTGGAAATAATTTTAAAAGATAAGCAAAGCAAAGAGCATACACCTAATAAGGAGTTGAATAATATTATTTTTCAAGATAATACAGGATTGGATTTAACTGAAGTAAGATCATTGGTTTTAGCAAATGGGGTTAAAGTTGATCTTAAAGGGGCAGATGGTAAAAATGAAATTACAAACACACCCCTCTATGTATTAAATGGAGTTCCCATAAAATCTTTAAATGATATTTCGCCAAAAGATATTGAAACTATTAATGTTTTAAAAAGTCCTTCATCAATATCATTATATGGTGATGCAGGAAAAAATGGTGTTATTTTAATTACAACTAAAAAAGGATTGGGAAATGTGTATGTTCAAAATAAAATGGAAGAAGTTACAGTTACTGGATATGGCACTATACTAGGTATTCCAAGTGTTCAAAATATTAGGAAACCAAATCAATTAGATGCTATTCCTGCTGAGAAAGTTAATAAAACAAATCTTCAATCTAATGTGGGTAACTACAGTTCAATTAGTAATGGTAAAGAAGATAATGATGAAGGGCCAGCATTATTCATTGCACCTAAGATTCAAAAAGATTTAGATCCAAAAAAAAATAATGACCCAATTTTTTATACGGTTGAGAAGCCTGCAGAATTTCCGGGAGGGTCTCATGGTTGGCGAAAATATTTAATCAAAAATTTAAACGTTGATTTACCTGTAAAGAATGGAGCACCAGCAGGAATTTATACTGTAGTATTAAATTTTGTTGTGCAAAGTAACGGTGAAGTTACGAATGTAGAAACTATTAATAATCCTGGTTATGGAACTGAATCAGAAGCAATTCGTGTTATTGAAAAAGGCCCTAAATGGATTCCAGCAGAACAAAATGGAAAGAAGGTAAATTATTTAGTGAAACAAACTATCGTGTTTAATGTGTCAGACAAGGATTAGATTAATTAATACGACATCTAATTTGTTTCTAATCTACACCCCTGCATTTTTATGTGGGGGTTTTGTTTTAATTTCCCAAAAAAGATTTTTTAATCGAATTTCATTAACTTTCTATCATGAAAAATCAATTCATCTTAACAGTTTTACTCTTGTCTTTTCATATTGCAAGTGCACAAAACATATTTGAAGGTGTTATAATAAATAAATCTACCAAAGTACCCATACCTTATACATCAATTTTTTTAATGAAAGGGAAAGTTGGAGTTAATGCGGACGAAAATGGTTTTTTTAAAATTGAAATTACAAATAGAGAAATAGATGACAGTTTAATTATCACTTGTATGGGTTACGCACCAATGAAATACCCGGTTCAAAGTGCTGATAAATTGTGGAGTGCAAGTGCTAATATTGAATTAACCGAATTGGGTCATAATCTTGAAGAAGTTGTTGTACATAATAATAATTTCAAGAATAGCATTACACTAAACCAATTTGATGAATTACCTGGTCAATACTATGGCAGTGGTAACTTTATCGCTCAGCTAGCACAACATTTTGTTTCCCCATCGGAAAATGCCATTTTAAAAGATATTAAGATTGCTAAATTTAGTATACCAATTCTTATGCCTCAAAAAGCAATTTTTAGAATAAGAGTTTACGCTGTAGATTCTATCTCAAAAGCGCCATCTTATGATTTAACAGATGAGGTAATAGAAGTAAAGTCCTCAAGTAAAATTGTTGAATTGAATTTGGAAAAGTACAAGATTTACTTACCCAATAATGAGTTTTTCATTGCAATCGAGTGGCTCAGAATTCCATACAATGCAACGGAAACTAAAATAAATCGAAAAACTGTTACGCATTATTCTCCAAGCATTGGATGGTCTAAAAATCAAGCAACTAAAATGGATATATGGCAACTTGGATTAAATAATGTTTGGGGTAAATTCCCGGATTATTTAAATTCAAATTTGGCAATTGCAGTATCGCTTAAGTATTAACTAGCCCATCTGTTATTTATTAGCCGTGTTAATTATTGCGCTAACTAATCCCTCGAAAACCCTATATTTCCCCTTTCTGCGCTAGTTTCAATTTAACAGCAATAAACTTGGTCAAGAAGCAATAAACGCCTATCTTTGCCCTCCAAACATCGCGAGGTAGAGCAGCGGTAGCTCGTCGGGCTCATAACCCGAAGGTCGGAGGTTCGATCCCTTCCCTCGCAACACTTAATCCCGCTCCCGATTCCTATCGAGAGCGGATTTTTTTTGTTGTAAGTTTGTATAATTAAAGGAAAGGCATGAAAGTTGGGTTTGTAAACATATTTGGGAAGCCAAACGCGGGTAAAAGCACTTTACTGAACGCCATTATGGGCGAGAAGATGGCTATTGTATCCTCTAAGGTCCAAACAACTAGGCATAGAATTAAGGCCTTTTTAAACAAGCAAGACGAATACCAAATTATCTTTTCGGACACGCCAGGCATCATCGATCCTAAGTATAAGCTTCATGAGAAGATGATGGGGGCAGTTAAATCGGCCTTGGAAGACGCAGATTTAGGCCTTTTAATGGTGGATGTACGCGATGATTTTGACGAAATTGACGCCATGTTTACTGCATTAAGGCTTAAAGTGCCTTGTATTGTGGTGATGAATAAGTCGGATTTAGCAGAAGGCGGCAGGGTAAAAGATGCAAATAGTTATTTTAAATCTAAGCCTTATTGTTCTAAGATAATTTCTATTAGTGCATTGAATAACAGTGATATAGACAGGTTGTTGAAAGTTATATTGGAATTAATTCCAGAAGGTGGTCATCCCTTCTTTGACCAGGAGGACCTGAGTGATATGCCAACCAAGTTCTTTGTGAGTGAGATCATTAGAGAGAAGATCTATCAGTTGTTTGGGGAGGAGATCCCATACCACACAGCCGTGTTGGTGAACTCATTCAAGGAACAACCCCTTTTAGTGAAGATCCAAGCAGACATCGTGGTGAATAGAGAATCGCAAAAGGCCATCATTATTGGAGAGAAGGGCAAGTTAATCAAGGAAATTGGCACTTTGGCAAGAAAGGATATTGAGGAGTTCATTGGTTCAAAGGTTTACCTAGAATTACTAGTCAAGGTCAAGCCTAAGTGGAGAGACAATGAGTTGAAGTTGAAAGAATTTGGATACCAGTAATATTTTATATATAATAACATAAGTTATTATAATAAAGTATTTTAAAATAGTTTATTTGATTATTAAATTTAATTTTTATGAGTTTTACAGTCGCTATAGTAGGAAGGCCCAATGTGGGCAAAAGCACGCTGTTCAATCGCTTATTAGAAGAGCGTAAGGCCATTGTAGATGATGTTAGTGGCGTAACCAGAGACCGTCAATATGGTGTAACAGAATGGAATGGTAAAAATTTCAACGTGATTGATACTGGCGGATTTGTACCTGATTCAAGCGATATGTTTGAGACTGAAATCAGAAAGCAGGTTAAAATTGCGATAGATGAGGCCAATTGCATCATTTTTATGGTGGACGCAGCCGTGGGCATGACGGATTTAGATGCTTCCATGGCAGATATGTTGAGAAGAACAACTAAGCCTGTTTTAGTAGTGGCAAATAAAGTAGATAATTCAAACAGAGCATTAGACGCCACTGAGTTTTATAGTATGGGTTTTGAGCATAATTATTTTGTGAGTTCTATTTCTGGAAGTGGCACTGGGGAATTATTGGATGCAGTAACCACATTTATTACAGAAGTTCAACCAACGGACGAGGAATTGGAAGCGGCAAACAATGTGCCTAAAATTGCAATTATAGGTCAACCAAACGTGGGCAAGTCATCCTTACTAAATGCTTTTATAGGTCAAGAAAGAACAATTGTTAGTGATATCGCTGGAACAACCAGAGATACGATTCACACACACTACAATATGTTCCAAAAGGAGTTTATTTTAATTGATACTGCTGGAATCAGAAGAAAGAATAAAGAGAAGGACGATTTAGAGTTCTATTCTGTGATTCGTGCCATTAAAGCAATGGACGAGGCAGATGTATGTTTGATGGTGATTGATGCAGTTAAAGGAATCACAGCGCAGGATTTAAGCATCTTTAGTCTTGCCGCTAAAAAGGGTAAGGGTATCGTGTTTTTAGTCAATAAATGGGATTTAGTACCTAAGGAAACGAATACGGCTAGAGACTATGAAAAAAGGCTAAAAGACAAACTGGCACCTTTTACAGATGTGCCGATCCTGTTTATCTCGGCGGTTGAAAAGACCCGTATTTTCAAGGCGATTGAAATGGCATTGGATGTATTTGAGAATAAGACCCGTAAAATCCCAACTTCTAAGTTGAATGATATTATGCTTAAGGCAATCGAGAAATACCAGGCGCCAGTAGTGAGGGGACACGTGATCAAAATCAAATTTGTACAGCAATTACCAACCCGTGTACCAAGTTTTGCCTTTTTCACCAATTTCCCAGATGACGTAAAGACGCCTTATAGAAATTACCTCGAAAACCAGGTAAGGGCTAATTTCAAATTTACCGGGGTGCCAGTTCGTATTTACTTCAGAAAGAAGTAGTTATGAAGGCCAAAACTATGATTTTGAGCCATTATTTCAAAAATAGAGAAATTAATTAGTTAATATTTGGTGAATGTTTCGTTAAAACCTATCTTCGCTTTCGTATTTTTTATACTAAACTTAAAACATTAAAAATGAAAAAAGTATTCGCAATCTTCGCTATCGCTGCTTTAACTGCATGTGGTGGTGCTTCTACTGAAGCTACAACTGATTCTGCTGCTGCAACTGTTGATACAGCTGTAGTTGCTGTTGATTCTGCTGCTATGTCAATGGATTCAACTGCTACTGATTCTGCTGCTACTAAGTAGTTCTAGAAGTTTTTATATAACTTCTTGCAAGAAGGTCCTTTCCGAAATTTCGGAAAGGATTTTTTTTATGCCTAACTCAAGTCGGTTCCTTACATTTGATTCCTTTTGGCATTAATATTGCCTACATATATAAAGACTGATTAAGCCTATTCGTACACAGGGGCTTATGTCATTTTGACTAGAATTATAAAACTTAAGACATTGGATAAACAATTTTTATTTAAAACAGAAGAAGACAACGAATTCATCCCACTATTTACTTTTAATGAGCAGGATATGGAGAATGAACCTACACTTGTGATTGAAGAAATGATTCCAATTCTGCCTTTAAGAAACACCGTTTTGTTTCCTGGGGTAGTTATTCCGATCACTGTGGGAAGAGACAAAAGTATTCAAGCAGTGAAAGCGGCTTATGCTAAAGATAAATTAGTGGGCGTGTTGGCGCAGAAGGATGGCAATATTGAAGATCCAAATCCGGCAGATTTATGTGCGATAGGAACAGTGGCAAAGATCATTAAAATGATCAAGATGCAAGATGGTGGCACCACTATTATCATTCAAGGCAAAAAGCGTTTTGAATTATTAGAGATGGTAGAGGAAGATCCATTCTTTAAAGGAAAAGTAAAATTAATAGAAGATACACCTGTACAAAAAGACGATAAACATTTTGAAGCTTTATTGTCTACCATCAAAGATCTTGCAGCACAGATCATTCAATTGTCTCCTAATTTTCCTTCAGAGGCAACGATGATTTTAAAAAATATTGAAAGCCCCATTTTCTTAGTCAATTTTGTAGGCAGTAATTTAAATATTGAATTAGAAGAGAAGCAAGGCTTATTAGAAATCAATGGCGTTAAAGAGAAAGCCGAAAAATTAGTGGAGTACTTACAAAAAGAATTACAATTTGTAGAGCTTAAAAATAAAGTTGCCAATAAGACTAGAACAGAAATTGACAAACAACAAAGAGATTATTTTTTACAGCAACAACTTAAGAGCATTAAGGATGAGTTAGGTGGTGATCCTAACGAACGCGAAGTGGCTGAAATGAAAAAAAAGGCAGAAGGTAAGAAATGGCCAGAAGCTGCAAAGAAATTATTTCAGAACGGCTTAGAAAAATTGGAGCGTATGCATCCAAGCACGCCAGACTATTCTGTAGTGTACAACCACCTTGATTTATTATTAGATCTTCCATGGGATGATTACACAGATGATAACTATGATTTGAAACACGCTAAGAAAGTGTTAGACGATGATCATTATGGAATGGGTAAAATCAAAAATAGAATTTTAGAATACCTTGCCGTGTTGAAACTGAAGGGGGATATGAAGAGTCCGATACTTTGTTTCTTAGGCCCTCCAGGGATTGGTAAAACATCTTTAGGCAGGTCCATTGCTCATGCGATTGGCAGAAAATATACCCGCGTTAGTTTAGGCGGCCTTCATGATGAAAGTGAAATCAGAGGACATCGTAAAACATATATTGGTGCCATGCCAGGAAGAATTATTCAAAGCATTCGTAAAGTAAAGACATCCAATCCTGTCATGATTTTAGATGAGATAGATAAAATAGGTAAAGACCAAAGGGGAGATCCTTCTTCGGCTTTATTGGAAGTATTGGATCCAGAACAAAATCATAGTTTCTATGATAATTACTTAGAATCAGAATATGATTTAAGTAAGACATTATTTATTGCTACTGCAAATGATATCAGTCAAATTCAACCTGCATTAAGAGACCGTTTAGAAATCATTGATTTAAGTGGTTATGCAGTAGAGGAGAAAGTAGAAATTGCTAAAAGACATTTGTTCCCTAAGCAAAAATCATTGCATGGTTTAGAGAAATATAATTTCAAAATACAAGACAATGTATTAGAAAAAGTGATTGAGGATTATACAAGAGAAAGTGGTGTGCGTGAATTGGATCGTCAATTGGCTTCGATCATGCGTTATCAAGCAAAACAAATTGCTTACAAACATAAAATAAAACCCACGGTAAGTAAATTAGACCTACTTAAAATTTTAGGACAGCCTAGGTATAGCAATGAAATTTACAAGACTGTGAATATGCCAGGGGTAGCTGTAGGTCTTGCTTGGACTTATGTGGGAGGGGATATCCTTTTTATTGAGACCTTGCTTTCAGAAGGGAAAGGGGAATTAAAATTAACTGGTAATTTAGGGAATGTGATGAAAGAAAGTGCGACAACGGCCATGACCTATTTGCAAGCCAACGCAAAAAAAATTGGGGTAGATCCTGCGCTATTTAATATGAAGTCTGTTCATATGCACGTTCCAGAGGGAGCGGTACCTAAGGATGGTCCTAGTGCCGGCATCACCATTTTGACTGCTTTAAGTTCTGCCTATACTGGAAGGAAAGTAAAACCATTCCTAGCTATGACTGGTGAGATTACACTTAGAGGCCAGGTCTTGCCAGTAGGAGGTATTAAAGAAAAAATCTTAGCAGCCAAAAGAGCGGGCATGAAAGAAATTATTCTTTGTTGGCAAAACGAAAAAGATGTGAATGAAATTGACCAAGCTTTTATTAAAGGAGTGAAGTTCTATTACGTAAAAAATATGCAACAGGTGCTAGATTTAGCCCTTGTTTAATTGATTTTTAAATTTCAAACCCTAGCTTTGTTGCATGACTGCTTTTAAATTCACCTTCAGGCTAGGGTTTTTATTTGCCTGCTATTTTAATAGCGGATGGTTTTTGGGGGGCAATCCTATTTTTGCACAAACCACAGCAGGTAATGCAGTCTATCAATTCTTAAAATTGCCTAACTCTGCTAAAGCAACAAGTTTAGGCGGGCTTAATATTAGTTCTATTGGGAATGACTTAGGTTTAGCAATGACACAACCTGCTTTATTATCAACCGAATTAGACGGGGAGTTACAAGTGAGTGTGAAGCCTTATTTTGCTGGTATTCAGCAATACGATTTAAATGGAGCAAATAAATTAAAATCTGATTGGGTGGTAGGATGGGGTGTGCACTTTATGGATTATGGTAGTATTGCACAAACGGATATCATAGGCAATGAATATGGGTCAATCAATCCCAATGAATATTCGATTCAGGTGGGTATTGCAAAAACTTACCAAGAATATTTTCAATTTGGTACACAATTAAAATTCATTCAATGCAACTATGGCCCTTTTCGATCCAATGGCATTGCAATGGATGTAGGGGTGAGTTATTTTGCACCAAATGGATTGTCACAATTAAGTATCTTATTACAAAATGTAGGAACACAATTAAAATATTTTCAAGTAAAGGAAGAACTACCATTGAATTTAATTCTAGGTTGGTCCAAAAAACTAGACAACGCGCCTTTACAATTCTCTGTAACAGCAGAGCGATTATCTGTTTGGAATGATAACTTTTATGATTTGGATTTTTATAATGCAGAGGGGTATAAAAAACCTGGGTCACTTCAAAATGTTTTTAACCACCTTATACTAGGAACGCAATTGTATATTGGAGAAAGTTTTGAATTAGATTTGGGCTATCATTTTGCACGAAGATTCGAATTGAATCTGCCCAATCAGCCCAATAGTTTAAATGGACTAAGTGCAGGTTTCAGTTTCCCATTTAAAAGAGTACAGTTTCAATATGGTACAGGCTTTTTTCAAAGAAATAATTTCCACCATTTCACCTTGCAATATGCTTTAAAGCAAAAAGAATAGGCTGAATTTTATTTCAGCCTATTTAGGTTAAGTTCAATTTATTTTACTTACTACAAATACTAAATTAAGATTATTCCTGTTTCTTAGGCATCACTGCTTTTGGTTTATTAGCAGGGGTAGTTGCTTGTTTAGGTTCTGTTGTTGGCTTTTTAGGCAATGTAGATTTATTGATTGGTGTATTATTTACTGCAGGTGTTTCAATTGTTGGTTCATCATTTGTAACTAAGTTGTAATCAGATTCTGCTGCAATGCCCTCTGCATCTGTATCCGGCACTGTTAAATCTATACTTGAATCCTTGCCAACAAAATTGACATTAAAGTCTGTACTTAAATTATCAGGTCTCACAAAACTTGCGTTTCTGTCTAAATTACTTGCTGGATCATTTGCAACCTTATTCATAAAATAAGCCCAAATAGGTAAGGAGCCATGTGCACCTTGTCCAAAATAATTATCTGTAAAACGTATATAACGATCATCTGCACCCACCCATGCACCTGCAAGTATTTGTGGGGTGTATCCCATAAACCATAAGTCACTATTGTCATTGGTGGTACCTGTTTTACCAGCGACTGCTTGTGTTCCAATATCATAAGAATACATACTTCTACCGGTTCCTTTTGAAATCACACCCTCCATCATACTCACCATCGAATAGGCGGTTAATTCGCTAATCACTTTTCTTCTTTGTGGTGAGAAGCTCTCTAATACATTGCCATTTTTATCTTCGATACGATTAATAAAAAATGGCTGAGCGTTGTATCCGCCACCTGGGAACATGGTATAAGCTTGTACCATTTCAAACAGAGACACTTCGCAAGCACCTAAAGCAATTGAAGGGTAAGCAGGGATATCCGCTTGAATATTGGATTTTTTTAAATAAGCAACCAATTCTTTTGCAGCTTCGTTACCATCCCCATTAATTTGTTTCATGATATAAGCTGTGGCACAGTTTCTAGATTCGGCCAAAGCTTGTGCCATTGGCATAGCTTGTCCTGTACAAGATTTTGGCGTATTTGGTACCATCCCATATCCTTCAAAATTTTGTTGTTGATCCTGCACTATACTAAATGGGGTGAATCCTGCTTTTTCTATCGCTAAAGAATACAATAAAGGCTTCATGGTAGATCCTACCTGTCTTCTTGTATTGATATTAACGTGATCGTATTTAAATGTTTTAAAGTCAATACCACCCACCCATGCTTTGACTTCACCAGTGAATGGGTCCACTGCTAAAAATCCAGTTTGCAGCATTTGCTTATGGTACTTTAAAGAGTCCATTGGCGTCATAATCGTATCAATGAACCTGTTTTTATTCCATGCAAAAACACGCATCGGCAAAACCTCATCAAATGTTTTTCTGATGTCTGTTTCCTCCATATCCTCGCGTTTCAAATTCCTCCAACGATCGGTTTGTTTAACCGCTAATTCCAATTGGCTACTAAAGTCTTTCCAAACAGTACCTGTTTTAATATTTGATTGTTTGTTAAATTCTCTTTGCAAGTAGGCCATATGTCTTGCAACCGCTTCCTCTGCGTACAATTGCATACGAGGATTGATGGTGGTGTAAATTTTTAAACCGTCTCTGTATAAGTTATATGCATCTCCATTGTTCTTCTTATGTTCTTTACACCACTTTTTCATATACTCCCCGAGGTAACTTCTAAAGTAAGGCCCTAGACCATTGTTTTCATCTAGTTTTTTGAAATTAGTCACCAAAGGCAATGATTTTAATGCAATTGCTTGATCGTTGGTGATGTATTTTTCTCCAGCCATTCTATTCAATACCAAGTTTCTTCTTTCAATGGCTAATTTTGGATTCCTATTGGGATTGTATTTAGTAGGTGCATTGATCATGCCAATCAATAATGCAGCTTCTTCGATGGTTAAACGATCTGGTTCCTTTTGGAAAAAAGACCTAGAAGCATTGCTTACACCAAAAAGATTCTCACTAAAAGGGACTGTATTCAAATATAAAGTGATGATTTCTTGTTTAGTGAAATTGCGCTCTAATTTAATGGCAATGATACTCTCTTTGATTTTTTGAATGACTCTTAAGAGTTTATTCTTGGTACCCCAATTATCTGTAAATAAATTTTTTGCCGTTTGCATAGTGATGGTAGATGCACCACCTTGACTACCAAGAAAAGCAACAGCTCTTAATAAGCCTTCGCCGTCAATCCCATAATGGTCATAAAAACGTTTATCCTCTGTAGCAACCAAGGCTTGCAATAAGTAGGGGCTTATATCTCTGTACTTTACACTAATTCTGTCCTCTAAATAAAACTTACCCATTGGCGTACCATCTTGCGCATAGACTTGACTAGCCAAGGAAGCTGTTGGATTTTCAATATCATCTAGATCGGGCATATCTCCAATCCACCCAAAATTGAGCATAAGTATAAATAGTAAAAAGATACCTGCTGCAATGAGGTAATATTTCCAAAATAGTTTAACCCAATTCCTTGGACCTTTTTTAATCTCTTTTGCTGTTGTTTTATTTTCTGAATTCACTTTTTACCATTTAAGGTTTAAAATAATAATTTGATTTGTCACGCTTATATTGATCCAATTGTTCCTGATTGTTAATTAAAAGGATATTTGATTTTCCAATTAAAATTAAGTCGTATTGTTTTTTAGCAATGAAGGAGATAATTTCTGTGCTTAATCTAGGCTTTACTTTATTGATATAGGCTAGTCCATCGGATGCGTTTGTAAATGGTCCAATCCATACAATATGACTTTGGTCTGTAAACTGAACATAAGTTACTGTAAGGTTGAGTTGTCTGAATGTTTCTGTATTAAAGTCTTTAATTGCATTTTGAATCTCTTTTACAAATACAGTAGAAACATTGAATGTTTGTAAAGCAATATAATGTTGTTCTAAGCTATCATGGGTAAATACAATTTGATTGATTTCAGCTTTAACAAGGGTGCTGTCAATTTTTGGATTGACTGCCATTTTTAAATTTGGATTGCTATTGCCAATAAATGTACTATCATTCTTTAAATTGATAGCAGGTGCTTTGCTTCGAACAATGGTTTCTTCTTTAGTATTGACTAATTTAGTTGGTTTAACTATTTCTAATGCAGCTAAATAGGCTTCGGTTGCTTTTCTGTTATTGATTTCTGTAATAATGTTTTTGGCCCTTGCCTTAATGGACTCGCTTTTATTTTGTGCTATAATGTCGTTACAGTATACAATTGCAAGGCTGTCTTTACCTAATTGAGCATGCATTTTAACTTTTAAAAACTGGTAAGGGGTATTCCATTTTGTACCCTTGAATTGTTTTTGTACTGTTTCCATTTGAGCCCCAAATTGATCCCAATCTCCAATTTGTGCTAAAAAATAAACAGCTTTATATGCCTCAGCACTATTTTTATCTATACGATCTAGATTTTCTTTAGCTTTCTTCTTTTGTACATAAATACCCTCCGGAAACTGTCTTGTAATAACTGCTATAATGCTATCAGAAGTAGTTGTTTGTCCAATATGCAAATAATGGCTTGCTAGATCGAGTAATGCACCTTCAGTTGTAGAAGGTTCAATATCATTTTGAATCACCGCTTGGTATCTAGGCAATGCTTTTTCAAAATCATTCAGTTCGTACAAAAATATTTTTGCTATGGATAAGCTATTTTTATTCCAACTGATTTTGGATGCTGTTAAATCGGATTCAGTTTGAATCAATTGGATGGTAAGCTGCTCAGTGCTATCTTGGGATGGAGTGGTTGTTTTATTTTTTTTATTTCCAACTGGCTTTGTATTCTCAACAACCTTTGAATTCAATGGTATATTTTTTTGAGTACTATCTATATTGGTAATTGCAGCATTTGTTTTAGCTAATTGAATTGTTGTTTTTCTGCGCCAGTTGTCTACATTTGGACGATCACCCCATTTTTTAATAAAGTTGGCGACACCCATACTTACATTTTCAGGATTTTCAAAGTAGAAGTCAGATTTCACATTTTGTTTTGTTGTCGTAGTTGTGAATGCGTTACCAAATGAATAACCAGGGTTATTGGCCTGGTTGTTTTTATTCGCAATGACAAATTCATCTGTTTTCTTATTTGGGTCAGTGAATAAGTCTTTTTCTTGGGATTTAATGAATGCTATTCTTTTTTGCCATTGTTTGGCCATTTGTACTTGTAACAATGCTGGGGCAGCATAAATGAATTGCAAACTATCTTCATTTTTAATCAATTCGTTTAAGTCAGCTATTTTGTCTATCCATTTTTTTCTTAAAGTAATTTGATCGTAATTCGGAAAAGTTTTTAATAAGTCATTTAAGTTTTCGTAAGCTATTTTAGCAACCGAAAATTGGTCTATATTATAATTTAACGCACCTAGTTGAACTAAAGTTTTTTGCTTTAGTTTAGTATTTTTTTCATTTTTCTGAATGGAAGCAATCAGCCATTGGTTTGCTTTTGATACAGCTTGATTCCTTAATGCAAGTTGCGCCATTTCATAATAGATAATATCTGCAAAGGCAGCGTATTTATCTTTCTTTAACATACGCTCTAAAGCATTGGCTAAATTTTCCCATGATTTCTTTCCACGATTTGCGTCAATACTAGCCATATAGATACTTGCATAAACTGCAATGACAGGATTAGACAGGATCGCTCCGGCTTTTCTGAACCAGTTATAGGCAAGGTCAATTTTTTGTTCCTTTTCATACAATTGCGCAATCAGAAAAGACCATCTAGCTTTGGTTAATGGATCTTGCGCATTGTCTAAGCCTTTTATAAGGTAGTTTGCTGTACTATCATTCATACCAGATAAATAATAACCGTAAGCCATTTGTTCGTGCAAAAAGGGTTGTAAGCGTTTTGGAAAGCCAGCGTCTGTTTTCAATAATTGTAATAAACTAATCCCTTCGTTGATTTCACCCGCTTCGAAATAATTTCTGGCCTGCCAGATCATACTTTCGTTTCTTACATTTTTATTTTCCCAAGCACGGTTATTTTCAGGTGAAGCAATGCTGAATTTGCCTGATTTATTGATATTACTTCCAATTGGTAGATCAGCCCCATCTTCTTTTTCAAAAAATGAGTAATTTATGAACTGTAAGATACTTGCAGCAGTGTCGAAATTTTTATGAAATAAATAGGATTTAGCCAATAACAAATAAGCATCATCTACATAATTGCTTCTTAAATCATGTAAAACAATATTTGCATTACATCTATAAATAATGGAGTCAATGGATTCCTTTGCAGTAACACTTAAATCATAATCATAGAAAGGGAGTAGTTCTGTATAATCATCCTCATGTAAGTCCCTTGCTTTTTGAATGATTTCTTCTAATGAAATAGCTGCATGGAATAAAAAATTAAATTGTGATACCGTATTTTGATAGGCACGTCGACCAAGGGTATATTTTTTATTTAATAAGCGTTCATAAGGGAGTTGCTTGTCGATATCCTTTATCCCAGTTTTATCAATGAGGTCATTTGATTTTTTATTTAATACATCCTTGGCTTTCTCAATTTTTTTATTAAGAAAGTTATTGATCTTTTTTTGGTTGGTATCTAAGAATTGGTTTGCTTTTTTTACAAGCTTTGAGTTATTAATATCCAAGATAGATTTTGTCGTATCCTGGGCATAACTTGGACGCACCCATAAGGAAAGCAGGGCCATTGCCAAGAGGCAAATGAAGCGTTTGAACTGAGGATAAATATATTCTTGTGCCATAGGGATAAAAGCGCCTTAAAAATACAGCATATTCCGTTTAAATAAAGCAAAGGTTGTACCTTTATATAGATTAAACATTATGGCAAACTTAGATATTAACAATACTTTTAAAAGACGTAGTAGTAACTATCGTTTAGTAGTTACGAATGACGACACTTATGACGAGGTCATTGCCTTTAGGTTATCTAGAAAATCAGTATATGTGGGATTAAGTATTGCATTCATGTTTTTAGTCGGATTGACCATTGCTTTAATTGCGTTCACACCCTTAAAATATTATATCCCGGGGTATGGTACCAAGGAAAGCCGATCTGCATTAGAATTGCTCAAAATTCGCACCGATTCCTTAGAACAAGCCGTTCATTTTAAAGAACAATATATTGAGGGTATTAAAAAAGTTTTGTCAGAAGGGAATCCTCAACAATTAGATACGATTCCACTTGAACTTCCAGAAAGTTTACCTTCTTTAGACTAATTGATTACAGATGAAAAACAATACCAATCAAATACAATGGGGTAAGTTTGCAGGGCTTGCCAGCCAATGGGCAATTGTATTAACCCTTTTGATTTTTATAGGTAAATATATAGATCAAAAAATGGGTAGGTTAACCCCGCTTTTTTTATGGATGCTGCCTTCGTTATTTATTGTATTTTCCCTTTTTAAAATCGTTAGAGATACCCAGCTTAAATCAAAAAAATAAATGAATTTATATTTTCAAAAAAACTTTCGATCTGTATTTGCTTTGTTTTTTGCAGTGCTTATTTTGGCACTCATTCAGTTTAAGCTACCTATTCATGGTGCAATTAATAGCAGTTTCATTATAACAGTAAACAGTATTTTGTTTATTATCGCCTTAATTAATTATAAAAGAATAAGTCAAGTGGATGTAAGCAATCCAAATAGGATGGTACGATCTGTAATGACTGGTACAATGCTAAAGTTTATTGTGTTTGGTGGCGCAGCATTATGGTATGCTACACAAAAAAAAGCACCTATTGGTATCTATAATTTATTGATTGCAATGGGGTTATATTTATGGTATACCTGGATTGAAATAGGCTGGACTAAAATCAAAAAAGACGCTTAAATTTAATCGTTTGTCAAAAGTTGAACATCCACTGCACGCATTAAAAGCCTATTTACCGGAGGGTGCTTTTGAACCTGTTTTGGCCTTGATCCATCAATATAAACTGCATTTAACAGTCACCAAGGCTAGAAAATCTGTGTTGGGAGATTATCGACATCCTAAGATGGGGGCCAATCATAAAATATCAGTCAATGGAAATTTAAATCAGTATGAATTTCTAATTACACTTTTACATGAACTGGGTCATTTGTTATGTTATGAGCAATATAAAAATAGGGTGGATGCCCATGGTAAAGAGTGGAAATATTTATATGGTTTATTATTAGCCGATTTTATCCAAAGAGACATTTTCCCATTAGACATTAAAAAGTCGCTTAAAAAAACAATCCTTAATCCTGCGGCAACTGCCAATGGGGAAACCACGCTATTGTTGGTTTTGAGAAAATATGATGTTGTTAAAAAAGAGGGGATGGCTTTTGTTGCGCATTTGCCTGATGGTGCTTTGTTTGAGACAGAGAAAGGCAAGCGCTTTCAAAAAATTAAAAAACGTCGTATCCGAATTGAATGTGTAGAATTAGCCACAGGATATATTTATTCATTTAGTGGATTATCCGAAGTGAGGGTTGTGTATTAAATTGTTATACTAGAAATTTACAAAAAAGCTATTTGGGTCAACTATAAAATAATAATGCCTCGAATTTCGAGGCATTATTAAAATTTTTAAGCGTTTTTTAATGATAATTAAGCGCCTATTAATTTCAAAGGAACTAGGCGCCCATATTATCATGCTACAGCTTGCTTCACCAAATCTGCCGCTTCGCTCAATAGGATTGCAGATTGAACTTTCAATCCACTCTCGTCTATTAATTTCTTCGCTTCTACCGCATTGGTACCTTGTAAACGAACAATGATAGGAATGTCGATATTGCCTAATTTATTGAATGCTTCAATCACACCAGCAGCAACACGATCACAACGTACGATACCACCGAAAATATTGATCAAGATCGCTTTTACATTAGGATCTTTCATGATAATTCTAAATCCTGCTTCCACTGTTTGTGCGTTCGCAGAACCTCCAACGTCTAGGAAGTTAGCTGGCTCACCACCACTTAATTTAATCATATCCATTGTGGCCATCGCTAAACCAGCACCGTTCACCATACAACCTACGTTGCCGTCTAATTTCACAAAGTTTAAATTGAATTCACCTGCTTCTACTTCTGTAGGATCTTCTTCAGTAACATCTCTCATTGCTAATAAATCTGGATGTCGCATTAAAGCGCTATCGTCAATATTCATTTTACAATCTACTGCAATGATTTTGTCATCAGCAGTTTTGAAAAGAGGATTGATCTCTAACATACCGCAGTCTAAACCAACGTATGCATTGTATAAATTAGTTACAAATTTCACGCAGCTTTTAAATGCATCTCCACTTAAACCTAAGTTGAATGCAATTTTTCTTGCTTGGAAACCTTGTAAACCGCCACCTGGGTGCACCCATTCTTTGAATATTTTTTCTGGTGTATTGTGTGCTACCTCTTCGATATCCATACCACCTTCTGTGCTATACATGACTACATTCATGCCTTTTGCACGATCTAATAAGATAGACAAGTATAATTCTTTAGTTGGCTGAGGACCTTCATAATAAACGTCTTGCGCCACTAGAATTTTGCTCACTACTTTACCGGCAGGGCCTGTTTGAATGGTCACCAAAGTGCCACCAAGAATATTTTTTGCAAAATTTTCGATGTCTTCAGCTGATTTACCAACAGCAACACCTCTTTGTTCTGAACCATTTATTTTACCCTTACCACGACCACCTGCGTGAATTTGAGCTTTTACAACCGCAAATTTGTTATTGGTTTCTGTTGCAATTTTTTGGTAGGCAGCTACAGCATCTTTAACGTTATCAACGGCTACACCTTCTTGAACTGGAACATTGTACTTTTTAAGCAACTCTTTTGCTTGATATTCATGCAGGTTCATAATCTGAAATTTTGGCAAAGATAATTCATAATATGCAGATTATGAGGGGAAAATAGATTGAAAAATAGCTATAATGATTTATTTCGTTGTTTAAACATTGTTTTATATCTTTATGGAGCTGTTGCAAATAGAATAAACAAAAAAGTGTCTATTTTAGGGTCGAATTAAACAAAAAGAGCCCTATTTTGTTATATACAAGCATTCAGCAAATTTTAAAATTTAAAACAACAAATATGAAAAAAATCATTCTTTCTTCAGCTTTAGCATTAGCGACGTTAGTATTGTTCTCTTTTAACAACCCTAGATCTACAAAAACAGTTGAAACTTTCACAGTAACTGCTCAAAAGAGTAAAGTAGATTTTACTGGTTCTAAGAAGTCCGATTTCCATACTGGTTATTTCCCAGTGAAGTCTGGTTCAGTAAAAGTGGACGGTGGTAAATTAGTAGGTGGATCATTTGTAGTGGATGTTGCTGGTATGAAAGTAACAGACGCTGCTGGTGATAAATTAGCTGGTCATTTATCTACTGCTGACTTTTTTGATGTAGCTAAATTTGGTGAAGCAACTTTCAATATCAGTGCTGTAAAATACACCACTGCAGAAAAAGCGACTTTATCTGGTTCAGTAACTTTAAAGGGTATCACTAAAGATATCAGCTTTGAAGCGATCATCAGAAACGCAGACGAAAAAGGTTTCTTCGCAGAAGCATTCTTCCCAATTGATAGAACTTTATTCGGAATCAATTACGGTGTAGGTGCTATTGATACGCAAGTTCAATTAGCAGTACATATCTACGCTACAAAGTAGTAAATATTTGAAATTGAGTTACAGGTGTAAGTCAATTAAAGAATTCGTTTTTTGATATAAAAATTCGAAAAATAAATTAATTTAAAAGGGATAACTCCCCTTCAAAAATTGAGTATGGCCGACAGGCAAAAAAGAACCCCTAATTTTATTTAGGGGTTCTTTTTTTATACGAGATTTTTGAATTCTTTAATTGAGGCAAACATGGTGAGACTCAATTTCAAATATTAAACGTCATAACGCTCTTTCAATACGTGCAAGTGGTGCAATGCATGACCAAAAAGGATGAAGCCTAAAGCATTTACAGTCACATCATGTCCGTTACAATTACCTTTTGTTTTTAATTGATCTGGAGTAAAGGATGCAAATAATAAATTAGTAGCTTGTCTCACTGTTCTCCATTCAATTAACATATCCTTCCAGTTGCGGTGGCTTGCATCTGCATTTGCAGCATAGCTATTCTCGTCAAAGCCCGGCAATGCAGTTTTATCTTGTCTTGATATGGCAAGGGCACGGTATGCAAAGATTCTTTCTGTATCTATCACGTGTTGGAACATCTGCTGTATCGTCCATTTATCTAGCCCATAAGCATACTTGATTTTCTCAATTGGTATCGCATCCCATGAATCCACTAAACGGTCATGGTATTGTTTTACTAAAATTTCATAATCCTTACCACTTGTATAATTGATATAGGTTTGAAAAAATGGTGCATACTCTGTGGTGCTTGGTCTAGACATTTATTTTTTACTTTTATTTTTTTGAAATAGGACTGCATTTTGAACACTTAATGCAGCATTGATGATGCCGCCTTCTGTGCTTAGTTCATTCAATTTTATGGATGGGTCATTCGGCTTCCAACAACTTTGCAAAAGAATCGTCTTTACTTCTGTTGCGCTCAGCTTAGGGAAATAAGCTCTTATCAATGCTGCAATATGACATAAGATAGGCGCAGACATACTCGTGCCATCTAAAAAGCCATACTTTTGATTGGGTAAACTTGAATATATTTTTTTACCAGGACTTAATAGATCAACTATTTTATTGCCATAATTACTAAATTCGGTTAATAGACCTTCTGCAATCAATGGATCACTACTTGCGCCCACTGTAATCATATTCATTGCTTTATCCTCAAATACATTTGAGTAGGGGCTAGGGTAGACGGATTTAATATTTAAATCATAGGATTCATTTCCTGCAGAATGAATGATCAATACATCTTTTGATGCTGCGTATCGAATTGCACTATCCACCCATGGTTGTTCTGGCGAGAAAGATTTACCAAAACTCATATTGATAATTTTAGCACCATTGTTAACGGCGTATCTTATCCCTAAAGCAACATCCTTATCATATTCATCTCCATCTGGAACTACGCGAAGGCCCATGATTTGAATTGGATTATTAAAGCTGGATTTGTTGAATAGGGTATCTACCATACCAGCGGCTAATCCTGCCACATGTGTTCCGTGTTTTGCATTTGGACCAGTGATATTATTATTACCATAGAATTGGTCATTCAAATTATCATATTGGTCTTGGGTGATCTTTTTTCTGAGATCTTCAGGAGGTGTATCAATGGAGACTGAGGATTTTTCTTTTCCTGTAATATATTCATTCAGATCTTCCACAATAGACTGATGGCCATTTGATCGGTCAATACCTAATGCCTGCATCGTTCTTAAATAGGAAATTTTTGTATCTGCAGTGATTTTTCCAATGGGTTGATAGGTTTCTAATTTTTCTGTTGAAAAATTACTATCCTCCATTTCTCTAATTAAAATAAGGCCCATCTTTACCACTGCATTTCTGGCCATTTTGATGAAGGATAAATTGCCTGCATCTTCGTCTGAAAAAACAATTTCATCAGCAGCTTGCTGCCACATTTTATAGGTCTGTTTTTTTGTTGCATCCCAAGACGTACTATCTAATTTGTCTTGTTTGAATACCTCTTTATAGCGGTGGTAGATTCTTGATTTTTCGTCAGACGCTTTGTTGATATTTTCACCAGCAGCATTGCCTAAAAAATTCCATCCATGTTGGTCATCCACGTATCCGTTTTTGTCATCATCTATCGCATTACCTGGAATTTCTCTAGGATTATTCCACAGCAATGGTTTGATTTGAGGATGAGCTGTATCAATACCGCCATCTAATACTGCAATGATAATAGGCGTGGGCTTTATCTTTAAATCTGTTAATAGTTGTTGGGCTTTTAATAAGCTTACACCATGCACGCCATCTTTATCAAGATCTTTCCAATGCCAAAATTTTGCATCCTGTCCCCATACAATTTGGTAGCAGGTATACAAAAATATAGTAAGGATCAATCTACGCATAGTACAAAGGGACATAGTAAATATTAAAAATCAAATTTGATACCCTGTGCAAGTGGTAATTGTGTGCTCCAGTTAATTGTATTGGTTTGTCTGCGCATATAAGCTTTCCATGCATCAGATCCACTTTCTCTTCCGCCTCCAGTTTCTTTTTCACCACCAAAGGCACCACCAATCTCAGCACCACTAGTTCCAATATTTACATTTGCAATACCACAATCACTTCCTTTTGCGGAAAGAAATAATTCAGATTCTCTCATATTTAAAGTCATGATCGCAGATGACAATCCCTGAGGCACTTCGTTTTGCATGGCAATTGCTTCTTCGATGGTCTTATATTTTAAAAGGTATAAAATAGGAGCAAAAGTTTCGTGTTGTACAATTTTAAATTGTGGTTTTGCTTCTGCAATACATGGCTTCACATAACAACCACTTGCATAGGCAGCGCCTTCTAATACGCCACCTTCTACAATAAATTTACCACCTTCATTTTTACAAGCTTCAATAGATTGCAAATACATTTTCACTGCATCTTTATCAATCAATGGACCCATATGGTTATTGTTATCCAATGGATCTCCAATTTTAATTTGTTGGTAAGCCTTCACTAATTTTTCTACAAATTGGTCATAAATTTTTTCATGAATGATCAACCTTCTGGTGCTTGTGCATCTTTGTCCTGCAGTACCCACTGCTCCAAACACAGCTCCAATCAAGGACATGTCTAAGTCTGCATGTTCTGTGATGATGATTGCATTATTCCCACCTAATTCTAAAATGGTTTTTCCTAAACGGCCAGCCACTTCTTTATTCAATTCTTTGCCCATACGTGTAGATCCTGTTGCAGAAACTAGTGGTATCCTTGTGTCCTTACTCATCCATTCTCCTACAGATCGTCCTCCTTGAATTAAATTATTCACACCTTCTGGCACAGCATTTTCTGCAAATACTTTTTCAACAATTTTTTGAATGGCATTGCCACATAATGGTGTTTTCTCACTTGGCTTCCATACAGTGACATTACCACAAACCCATGCCAATGCTGCATTCCAACTCCATACTGCTACAGGGAAGTTAAATGCAGAAATGATACCCACAATACCCATTGGATGCCATTGTTCATACATTCTATGGGATGGTCTTTCACTATGCATGGTCAATCCATATAATTGTCTTGACAATCCAACTGCAAAATCGCAGATATCAATCATCTCTTGTACTTCACCTAAACCTTCTTGTAAACTTTTTCCCATTTCATAGCTTACTAATTGACCTAGTGCTGTTTTATCTTTTCTTAATGCTTCACCTAATTGTCTTACAACTTCACCTCTTTTAGGTGCTGGCCAATTACGCCATTCTATAAATGCAGCTTCTGCAGTTTTAATCACTTGTTCATACGCGGCAGCATCTGTTGTTACAACTGCACCAATCAATTGATTGTCCACTGGAGAAAAAGAGGAGATCAACTCACCCTTACTTTGAATCCATTTTGCGCCTGTTGAACTGCCTTCGTTTTCTTTTTGAATTTTTAATTCTTGTAAAAATTGCATGTTTATTTTTTTATTTTTTCAATGATATTGGTTGTGGAAAAACCTTCCACTATTGGATTGATCACCACTTTTCCTCCATTTGCGATAACCTCTTTTGCCCCAACAATGGTATCAATCGTATAATCTCCACCTTTTACAAGTACATCTGGTAGGAGGGTTTGTATTAATTGTAAAGGGGTGTCTTCTTCAAATACCACCACCACATCTACCAATACTAAATTGGCCAAAATAGAGGCCCTGCTTTCGGTCGTATTAATTGGACGCTCTGGACCTTTTAGTTTTTTAACACTTGCGTCACTATTTAATCCTACTAATAAATAATCTGCTTCTTTTGCAGTTTGAGCTAGAGAAAATAAATGACCTGGATGTAAAATATCAAAGCAACCATTCGTAAAGGCAACTGTCTTTCCTATTGTTTTACAAGCTTGCATAAATGCTTTTGCTTGTTCAATGGTCATGATTTTTTTTGCTATTTGTTCCACTGCGCGCATCTTACTTAGCTTGTTTATTAATGATAGGTAATATAATTAAACTCAATCCACCCAATACAATTACAATTAGGAACTGTGAAAACCACTGTAAAGTACCATTGGCAAGTCCCAAAGTATAATCTACACCATTTAGTTCTAGCACTTTCGCCATAAAATAGGCATAAGCTCCAATGCCACCTGGGGTTAGTATCATACCAATACTCGCATATGCCAAACAACTAATTGCGGTGGCAAAACTACTCTCAGTTCCTGCTGTGGCATACAATCCTACATAAGTGGCTAATAAATACAAAAACCAAATACCAAAGGAGTATACAAAGAATAATTTTTGTTGTTTTAATTTAGTAGCACTCATCACACCCTCCCAAATGCCACTAAAAATTTGTTTAATGGAGGTAACCATTGTAGGGATACGTTTTCTGAGGATCAAAAACACTGTCACCAATAAAATACCTATACCAACAAACAAATACATTTTCCAATTAACCTCATTGGAATCAATCAATGGTTTAGCTGTTTGATTTTTCAATTGGTTCCATCCAGCTTCTATCACATTAAATTGTAAACCAAGCGCCATTAAAAATACAATGCCAAGGCTTATCACATCAAAGGCCCTTTCTGCAACAATGGTACCTACTATTTTTTCGGCAGGTACCTTCTCGTACTTAGCCAATAAAGTGCATTTTAAAACCTCTCCAAGACGGGGGATCGCTAGGTTGGCTAAATACCCAATCAGAACAGCTAGGTAGGTATTTGCAATGCTTGGTTGATAGCCCAATGGCTCCATGATTAAGCGCCATCTAAGTGCACGTAAAAAATGTGAAAGTCCTAATATTATAAACACAGGGAATACAATCCAAAGTTTAGATTGCTTGAGTGCGAGGGTGAATTTTGTCCATTCTTCGGCTGGAATTTGATGTAAACTCCACCATATCAAGGCGATACCTAAAAGAAAAAAGAACCCGATTTTAAGAAACTTTCCCATTATTATAAGGTTTCAGTTGCCCCGCAATTTACAACCAATTGTCTAGAATACTCCTGACAAAGACTTAATAATTGGGCTTTTTTAGGGTTTTATAAAGTCCTTTAAAATCCGTACCTTTGCCAACTCGATGAGGTTACTTAGTTAAACTATTAAAGGAATGTCAGAAAAAAAACGAATCTTATATATTGCTACAGAAATGTCGCCTTATTTAGAGATGACAGAATTTGCAGAGGTGATCAATAAACTCGCAATTAAAAGCAATGACAGTGGGTTAGAAGTACGTTGTATCATGCCAAGATTTGGTGTAATCAATGAAAGAAGACACCGTTTACATGAAGTAGTTAGATTATCAGGGATCAATGTTCAAGTAGATAGTGATGATTATCCTTTACAAATTAAGGTCGCTTCCTTACCCAATGCAAGATTGCAGGTCTATTTTTTAGAAAACGAAGATTTTTTCAAGCGTAAGCATATATTCCACGATGAAAATGAAACATGGTTTGATGACAATGCCATGAGAACCATTTTCTTTTGCCGCGGAGCTCTAGAGACCGTGAAGAAATTCGGTTGGCCTCCAGACATCATTCACTGTAGTGGTTGGATGACAGGTTTAATCCCAGCTTATATTAAAACTGCTTTTAAGAAAGAACCCGTATTCTCCAACGCTAAAGTGGTGTACACGATTGGACAAAATACTTTCGAAGAACAGTTTCCAAAAGACTTTATGACCAAGGCTTTGATCAATACGAATGTAAAGGAGAAAGAATTAGAAGCGTTTAAAGAATTGTCCAACTCGGCTATGTTCAGAGGAGGCGCAACTTATGCTGATGCAATTTCTTTTGGTTCAGATGTGATTGACAAAAAATTGGTGACTGAATTTGCCTCAGTAAAAGGAAAGAAAGTGGTGCCTTTTAATGGATGGGATTCTGATTTAACAGAGTATTTAGATTTATACAACGAACTTGCAGGCAAGTAAAGTAATTATACATGGCATTTATCAACATAGTTAGAAGGGTTACCTATTTTACAATCGCAATTACATTGCTTTTTTCTTGTACTAGGATTAGTACTTCTGAGCTCGGAATAGACTTTTTGTCCCAAGACGCTATTGGCACTAGAGACACAATATTAGAGGTAGAAACAGAAACAGTGTTGATGGAAGATTCATTAAGAATTTACCCAACAGACCAACATGTGCTTGGAGATATTACCAATGATCCAATGTTTGGAACCACAAGCGCATCTATATTTTTACAATTAAAACCTAGCTTTTATCCTTTTTTCATTAAAGGGACACTAGACAGTATCATTGTGGATTCGGTGGTCTTGATTTTAAGTTATAAAGGTTTTTTTGGAGACTCATCAAAGCCAGTTAAAATTTATGTCAACAAAATAGATCCAACAACACCTTTGGAAACTGGAAAATTTTATGCATCAAATTATCCAAATGCATATGGAATAAGAAAAGGAATTGCGCTTGGCAATCCAAAATTATTTGATTTTGCTAGTGCAAAAGATTCTATCAATGATCGTTTTGAAAATGCTTCAAGACAAATCCGTATAAGATTGAATCAATCATTAGGGGAGCTTTTTTTAAAAACGTATGATTCAATCGGGGCCTACAGAAATGACACCACATTCCGTAATGCTTTTTCTGGTTTTGCTTTATCTACAAATCCAGCGGACAACCACAATGCCTTGATCAAATTGGCATTATTAGATTCTAACACAAAATTGTCTCTATATTATTCTACTAGTGCAACTGGTAGCGTAACAAGAGATACATTAGTTACCAATTTTAGATTCAATTACTACACGGCACAAAATGCCAACTTCATCCAAAGAAATAGAGCGGCCTCAGAAATTGCAAGTCATCTAAATGGGTTTGCTAAAGATTCTTTGGTTTATGTACAAACAAGTCCTGGTACGATGGTTAAAATTAAAGTACCTGGTTTGAAGACGTTTGAAAAGAAAATTATTCATAGGGCAGAACTGATTGCAGAACAAGTGCCAGATGCTGCACGTTTATCGACTACCGAAACTTATATGACTGCACCAAATTATTTATTCTTAGGTGTATATGATAGTGCAACCAAGCAATTAAGGTCAGTGCCAAATGATTTTCCAGGCGTAATGAATACTCAATTATTAGCGCAGTTTGGTGGACAAAAAATTACTAAATCCTTGAATGGCTATAGTAATGTAGCTACTTACAATTTTAACGTGAGTAGGTATGTTCAAGGATTGATTGCAAGAAAGGATTCATTGTTTGATTTTAGATTGTATGCACCAGTAAATGATTCCATCAAATTCGTTCAGCCATATCCATATAATAAAATACAATCCACAGATTATTTATCGACTTCATTGGGTAATCAAGCTGCTATAGGCCGTGTTAGATTGGGTGGTGGATCTCATTCTAAGTTCAGGATGAGGTTGCGTATTTACTATACCAATCTTTAGTTCAATTCATTTAATCCAATCTGTATTACAAACTGTATTATACCCTATATTAATTAAGATTATTTAATATATTTGCACTTTAATAATAACATCAAAATAAAACAATATGCCTTATTTATTTACATCTGAGAGTGTTTCTGAAGGACATCCAGACAAAGTGGCGGATCAGATTTCTGACGCATTGATCGACAACTTTTTAGCCTTTGACCCTCAGTCAAAAGTGGCTTGTGAAACTTTAGTAACAACTGGTCAAGTAGTATTGGCTGGTGAGGTAAAATCTAAAGCTTATTTAGATGTACAAACCATTGCACGTAATGTGATCAAAAAAATTGGTTACACGAAGAGTGAATATATGTTTGAAGCGGATAGCTGTGGTGTATTATCTGCAATCCACGAACAATCTGCTGATATCAACCAAGGGGTAGATAAAAAGAAGAAGGAAGAGCAAGGTGCTGGAGATCAGGGGATGATGTTTGGTTATGCAACCAATGAAACAGAAGACTTAATGCCATTGGCTTTGGACTTAGCGCACAAAATTTTAATTGAATTAGCTGCATTAAGAAGAGAGCACAAAGCAATTAAATATTTACGTCCTGATGCAAAATCTCAGGTGACTTTAGAGTACAACGACAAAAATGAGCCAGTAAGAATCGACGCGATTGTGGTTTCTACTCAACACGATGATTTTGATTCAGAAGCGAAGATGTTAGCGAAGATCAAAAAGGATATTATTGAAATTTTAATCCCAAGAGTACAAGCGAAATACAAGAAATACGCAAAATTATTTAACAAGGATATCAAGTACCATATTAACCCAACAGGTAAGTTTGTAATTGGTGGTCCTCATGGTGACACTGGATTAACTGGTCGTAAGATCATCGTTGATACTTACGGTGGTAAAGGTGCTCACGGTGGTGGTGCTTTCTCTGGTAAAGATCCAAGTAAGGTTGACCGTTCTGCTGCTTATGCAACACGTCATATTGCTAAGAACTTGGTAGCTGCAGGTGTAGCTTCTGAAGTATTGGTTCAAGTTTCTTACGCGATTGGTGTGGCGAAGCCAACATCTATCAATGTAAATACTTACGGTACTGCTAAAGTGAAAATGACAGATGGTCAAATTGGTAAGTTAGTAGAAGGCATTTTTGATATGCGTCCTTACTTTATCGAGCAAAGATTAAAATTAAGAACACCAATGTATAGTGAGACTGCTGCATATGGCCATATGGGTCGTAAGAATGAGACAGTGACTAAAACATTCACTACTCCAGATGGTAAAACAAAGACTATGAAAGTAGAATTGTTTACCTGGGAGAAATTAGATTATGTTGCCAAGGTTAAGAAGGCCTTTGGTTTAAAATAAATCATTGATTAAATAAAATCCCGTCTCGACACAAATTGGGACGGGATTTTTATTTTAATCCATAACTTTGATCCATGCAGGAAAGAAACAATAGACCAGAGCGATCAGATAGATCTGGAAGACCCGATCGAAAATTTACAGGACAAAGAAGATTTAGCCCTAGGCCAAGTTTTACCACAGAACGTAAATTTATCATTGGTCGTCAACCATTGATTGAAGCGTTGAATTCAGGATCGAATATTGAAAAAATCTTACTGCAAAAAAATGCACAAGGGGAAGGATTGGATGAGATAAAGCAATTTGCAAAAACACAAACCATTCCTGTTCAATTGGTGCCTATTGAAAAATTGAATGGCATGACCAAAGCAAATCACCAAGGGGTGCTTGCTTTTATTTCCAATGTAAAATATTTAGACCTACAAGAAGTCATTGACTTTGTCGTTGCAAAAGGGGAGACGCCTTTATTTATGATGTTGGATGGTGTGACAGATGTTCGAAACATTGGCGCTATTAGCAGAAGCATACATTGTTGTGGTGCGCAAGCATTGATCATTCCAGACAAAGGCGTTGGTGCTTTGAATGAAGAAGCATTTAAAAGTAGTGCAGGCGCATTGGAGTATATCCATGTGGTGCGTGTGAGTAGTTTATTAAAAGCAGTGGATGACTTACACATGAATGGCATTCAAGTTTTTACAAGTGAAATGCGTGCAGATAAAAATGTGCATGAATTAGATTTAACCATCCCAAGTTGTATCATTATGGGGGACGAGGGAAAAGGGGTTCAGCCTTATCTAGCCAAGGCGGCAGATTATTTTTTCAAGATTCCGATGGCAACTAATTTTGATTCATTTAATGTATCCGTAGCTGCTGGTATTATCTTGTACGAATCTATGAAGCAAAGATTATTCAAATGAAATTCAAATTAACATTAGACGCTAAGCCCTCAAAATATCCCATTGAATATGGAGATAAGCTGATGTTAATTGGTTCTTGTTTTACAGAAAATATTGGCGCAAAATTTAAGACACATTTATTTGAATTGTCTGAAAATCCTTTTGGTATATTATTCAATCCGGTAAGTGTAATCAATGCATTGACGGAAATAATGGAGCTCAGCACTTATAAGGCCGATGATTTATTTCACCACAATGAACTTTGGCATAGCTGGAACCACCATAGTCGATTTTCTGCAATAGAAAATGGAGAGGCATTAAAAAATATCAATCATACTATTTTTGAAGCACATCATTTTTTAAAATCAGCCAATCGTTTGGTGATTACATTAGGTTCTGCATGGCTGTATCACCTTACAAATGAAGCGCCATTGGGCAATGGTCAGGTGGTAGCGAATAATCATAAAGGTCCTATCAATTGGTTTTTTAAATCCTTGATGCAACCAAAGCTTTTACAAGAAAATTTACAGGATTTAGTGGATCGTTTGCAGGCTTTTAATCCAAACTTACACATTGTTTTTACCATCAGTCCTGTTCGACATTTAAGAGAAGGCTTAATAGAGAATAATAGAAGTAAAGCAGTCTTAATTCATGCCGTGCATGAATTAGTTAGCCAATCTAATCAGGTGGATTATTTTCCTGCATACGAATATGTGATGGATGATTTAAGAGATTACCGATTTTATGCTGAAGACCTAGTGCATCCAAATTTTGCAGCTTCTGGCTACGTTTGGGATAAATTAGTGGAGACTTACATGGAACCGAAAACGCAAGCAATTATGAAACAAATTGCCGAGCTTCAATTGGCAATGAACCATAAGCCCTTTTTTATTGGCTCGGTCGAGCATCAAAAATTCCTCCAATCATGTATTCTTAAAACAGAAACATTGATGGCAGCTCACCCAGGCCTATCCCTTCAAGATCATTTAGCATTTTTTAAGGCCGGCATAAGTAAATAATTGCTACATTAGTGGTCTAAATTATTGCCATGCGCATAGTACCATTATTAGTGTCAGCGACTGTAACAGCTGGACTTGTATTTACACTGAATATCCAATTAAAATTAGGCGGCACAAAAGCACCAAGATTGGGTTATTTTTTATCTCCACAACATGGATTTTGGAAAAACGCTGAAAAAGTAAATACCAATTTTGATGCGACCATCCTTGCGAATGATTTGAAAGGAGATGTGGATGTGTATATGGATGACCGATTAGTGCCGCATATTTATGCGGACAATGACGAAGATGCTTACTATGTGCAAGGTTATTTACATGCAAAATACAGACTATGGCAGATGGATTTTCAAACGCGTGTGGCTGCAGGTAGATTGAGCGAAATAGCAGGTGCTGATAAATTATCGATAGATCGTTTTTTCAGAAGATTAGGCATGGTCTATGGCGCTGAACAAACCGAGGCTTATATCAATGAAAATAATCCAGTGATGAAGGCGACAGTGGATGCTTATACTGCTGGCGTGAATGCGTATTTAAAACAATTGGCACCAGAAGATCTTCCATTTGAATACAAGTTGATGAATTTTGAACCAGAAAGTTGGTCTCCAAAAAAAACTTATTTGTTCTTAATGTTTATGTCTTATGATTTAACAGGCAGATCTGCAAGTGCAGATTTACAGTTAACCAATACAAGAGATTATTTAGGCTATGATTTATTTGATCAATTGTATACCAACCAACAAGATTCTTTAGATCCAATTATTCCAATAGGGACTGCCTATGCCGATCCAAGTATTGTTCCAGTGAAGCCATTAGAATCCGATATGGTTTATTTGAAAAAAGCACCTAATGTAGATATTGCAAAAGTGGTTGAAACGCCAGAAGCACCAGATCCTAACAATGGAAGTAATAATTGGGCAGTAGGGGGATCTATGACAAAATCTGGAAAGCCAATTTTAGCGAGTGATCCACATTTGGGATTGAATCTTCCTTCTTTATGGTACGAGGTTCAAATTACCACACCTACACATAGTACCTATGGTGCAAGCTTCCCTGGTTCTCCAGCAGTGATTATTGGATTCAATGATAGTTTAGCTTGGGGTGTAACGAATGCAGGACGTGATGTGTTGGATTATTATGAATTGAAATTTAAGGACACTACACAAAATGAATATTGGTATAATGGCGCATGGAAGTCGATGACCAAAAGAGTAGAAGTGATTAAAGTAAAAGATAGCTCAGATGTGATTGAAAATATTGCAATGAGCCATTGGGGACCAGTGATGTTTGATGCCTTTTATCAAAACCCACAATCCAACGGTAAAAATCTTGCAGTTAAATGGACAGCACATAATGCTTCTACAGGAGTTGAAACTTTTTATCAATTGAATCGTGCAAAAAATATTGAGGACTATTCTAAAGCTATTCAATTATGGAAATGTCCTGGACAAAATTTTGTGGTAGCAACTAAGACGGGCGATATCGCCATTAAACAACAAGGTGATTTTGTAGCAAGATGGGATAGACAAGGGGACTTTATCATGCCTGGTGGAGATAGTAGTTATGATTGGCAGGGTATTATTCCTTTTGAAGAAAATCCTATGATCCTAAATCCTGCGCGTGGTTTTGTAAGTAGTGCTAATCAAAAATCAACTGATGCAAGCTATCCTTATTATTTAGGGACTGCAAGTTCATTTCCTTTATATAGAGGGATCAGTGTCAACCAACAATTAGCTGGTAAGACACAAATTACTGCACAAGACATGCAAGCATTACAAACCAATAACTATAATGTGTTTGCACAACAAGCAAGACCAGCTTTAATGAAGTTTGTGGAAATGAATAAATTAAGTACAGAGGCTCAAAGAATGGTTGGAACTATGGCTCAATGGAATTTATTCAATGATCCTTCAGAAAAAGGCATCACCATTTTTAAATTGATTTGGGATAGCGTAGAGAATGCTGTTTGGGGCGATGAGTTAGCAGGTTCAACCATTCCATTGACTAAGCCTGAATCCTTTGTTTTATTAGAGCAAATGAATCGTGATACCAATTTTAGAGTAGCAGACGATATTAGAACAAAAGACAAAATTGAAAGCTTGAAAGACCAAGTGCTATTGGGTATAGAAAAAGCAACTGTGAAATGTCTTGAATTAGAAAAAGAAAACAAATTAAGTTGGGAAGCATTTAAAGCAACTAGGGTATTACACCTTACAAAAATGCCAGCATTGAGCAGGTTGAATTTACCAATTGGTGGAGGCGTGAATATTATTAATGCCACTGGCGAAAATCATGGACCAAGCTGGAGAATGATTGTGCATTTAACAGACGAAATTGAAGCATACGGATTGTATCCTGGAGGTCAAAGTGGTAATCCCGGTAGCCCTTATTATGATAGCTTTGTGGATTATTGGGCAGCTGGTAAATATTACAGATTGCTGTTCTTGCCAAAAGAAAATCTAAAGCAACACGAAAGAACAAAATGGCATATTCAATTTAAAAAAGCAGTTGCTTAATTTATTTATAATTTATCGATCAACTTAAACGCATTCAAATGAAATTTATACTCTCAATATTATTAGTCGCATTAGTAACATACGCCATCGGCATTTATGGAAACTTGCCTTGGTGGAGTTTTGTGGTAACCAATCTAATCATCGCCATTGCATTGCCAATTAAACCATTACATTCATTTATTGCAGGGGCCTTAGGTGTTGGTGCTTTATGGGCTGGCTTGGCTTTTGGGATTGACTTAGCGAACAACCATATTCTATCTACCAAAGTAGCACAGATACTTCCTCTTGGTGGTTCCTATATTGCTTTAATCCTTGTTACAGCATTTGTAGGGGCTTTATTAGGAGGATTGGCTTCCTTGACTGGATCATTTGTTAGGAAACCTGAATAAGTTTACCTTTGGGGTCAATTTGCTTAATCTGTAATTGAGCTTAAATTAAATCCACATGGCACAACTGCACAACCGTGTTTCAAACAAAGAATTGAAACAAAAACTCTACGAAGAGGATTTCGAGCGTACGACAATTAGTTTCTATCAGTATTTCCCCATTCCAGATCCTGCTTTATTTAGAGACGAAATGTACCAAGCATTGAATGCGATGCAGGTATTTGGCCGAATCTATATTGCGACAGAAGGGATCAATGCACAAATTAGTGTGCCTACTCATTTATTTGATGTATTTAAAACCTACCTCTTTTCAATTCAACCACTCAAAGGCATTCGTTTGAACAAGGCAGTGAATGACAATGGAAAAAGTTTTTGGGTATTGAAAATTAAAGTAAGAGAGAAAGTGGTTGCCGACGGCATTGAAGACCCCAATTTTAGTATGGAAAATAAAGGGAAGTATGTGAATGCCGAACAAATGAATCAATTATTGGCATCCTCTGATACCATTGTGATAGATATGCGCAATCACTATGAATATGAAGTAGGGCATTTTGACAATGCCATTGAAATTCCTTCCGATACTTTTAGAGATCAATTACCAATGGCTGCAGAAATGATGCAACCACATAAGGATAAAAATATCATCATGTATTGTACCGGTGGAATTCGTTGTGAGAAAGCAAGTGCGTATATGTTACACGAGGGGTTCAAAAATGTATATCATTTAGAAGGGGGTGTGATTCATTATGCCAATGAAATTAAAGCATCTGGATTAGAAAGTAAATTCAAAGGAAAAAATTTCGTGTTCGATGATCGTCTAGGTGAAAAAATTACCGATGATATTATTGCAAGTTGCCACCAATGTGGTCAACCAGCAGATACACATACCAATTGTAAAAATGATGCATGTCATTTGCTGTTTATACAATGCGAAGCATGCGCAACAGCTTTTGATGGATGTTGCACCACTGCTTGTAAAGAAGTTTATCATTTACCTTTAGAAGCCCAAGAAGCATTGAGAAAAGGGGTTAAGAAGGGGATGCAAGTGTTTAATAAAGCCAAAGAAAGACTAAGGCCGAGATTAGGGATTGATATTGAAGTCAAATAATAGATGAATGATAAAATCCCGACCAAGGCCGGGATTTTATTTAGTTTATTCCTAAAATATTCAAATTGTCACGAATTAATTCAAATGTTTCAGCTTCCGTTTTTGATTCAGGTTTGAATGATTCTCCAATAATTTGTTCATACAATTCTATATACCTTTTAGAAATGGTTTGAATCCATTCTTCCGACATTTCTGGGACAGTTTGTCCTTCCTTGCCCATAAAATTATTTTCAATCAACCATTCTCTTACGAATTCCTTACTTAATTGTTTTTGCTTTTCTTGACTGGCTTGTCTTGCTTCAAATCCATCTGCATAAAAATACCTAGAAGAATCTGGGGTATGAATTTCATCCATTAAATAAATAGTATCCCCAATTTTTCCAAACTCATATTTTGTATCTACTAAAATCAGTCCTCTTTTTGCAGCAATGGTTTTTCCTCTTTCAAAAAGTGCAAGTGCATATTTTTCCAAAATTGCCCAATCTTCGGTCGAAGCCAATCCTTCTGCAATGATGGCTTCTTTAGAAATGTCTTCGTCATGACCTTCACTTGCTTTGGTGGATGGGGTGATAATCGGATTTGGGAAAAAGTCATTTTCTTTTAATCCCTCTGGAAGCGACACGCCACAAAGCGTCCTTCCGCCAACCTGATAAGTTCTCCAGGCATGCCCTACTAAATTGCCTCTAACCACCATTTCGATCTTAAATGGGGTACATTTTTTACCAATAGCCACATTGGGTGCAGGGGTGCTAATGAGCCAATTTGGACAAATATCCTTGGTCGCTTCAAGCATATAAGCTGCAATTTGGTTTAATACCTGTCCTTTATAAGGGATCGGTTTTGGTAAAATGACGTCAAATGCAGAGATTCGATCACTTGCAATCATTACAAGTAGTTCATTTTCAATGTAATAGACATCTCTTACTTTGCCGTGGTAGGTATTCAAAAGACCTGGGATGGTGTTTGGGTTCATGCTACGAAAATAAAAACTTTAACAGTATTTTGATAATTTTTTCTGATTTGCTAACAATTTGGTATTTTTAGCTACAATTCAATTTAAAACAATTTATTATGACAAGATTATTAACTCGTTTTAGCCTTTTTTGTGCCTTTGCTTTTACAGCAATTAGTGCAATGGCTCAAAATGCAGGAACAATCACAGGAACTGTAAAAAATGGAACTAGCGGTGAAACGATTGCTGCAGTATCTGTTACAGTGAAAGGCACATCTGTTGGAACTTATACAGATGATAAAGGAACTTTCAGATTAAATGTGGCTCAAAAAGCACCATATACATTGGTTTTTAGCTCAGTTGGTTTTGAAAACCAAGAGCAGTTGGTGAATGCTGGAACATCTAAAGTGGATGTGAGCTTAAAACAAGCATTTACTTTAGGTTCTGAAGTTGTTGTTGCAGCTTCAAGAGTTGCGGAGCGTATTTTAGAATCTCCAGTGACGATTGAAAGAATCAGCAATGCTACAATTAAGAATGCGCCAGTATCTAATTATTATGATTTATTGGGTACTTTAAAAGGTGTGGATGTGAACATTGCAAGTTTAACTTTTAAAAGTATCAGTACAAGAGGTTTCAATGGTAGTGGTAACAGCCGTCTAAATCAATTCGTTGATGGAATGGATAACCAAGCGCCAGGTTTAAACTTCTCAGTAGCTAGTATTATTGGTTTAACAGAATTAGATGTTGACAATATTGAATTATTACCAGGTGCCTCTTCTGCTCTATATGGCCAAGGGGGTATGAATGGTACTGTTTTAATTAACAGTAAAAATCCATTTAAGTACCAAGGATTAAGTTTCCAGGTAAAACAAGGTATTAATCACGTTGACAACAAACAACGCGCATTAGCTCCATACAAAGACTGGACTGTTCGTTTTGCTAAGAAAATTGGAGATCGTTTTGCTTATAAATTCAGTATGCAATACACAGAAGCAGATGACTGGAGAGCAACAAGTGATCAAAACTATTCTAGAACAACTGGGACTCAACTTGGTCAAACCATTCCTGGAACTAGAGCGACTGATCCGAACTATGATGGTGTAAATTTTTATGGTGATGAAACAACTAGTAATTTAGCTAGTGTTGGTAGTGCAGTAAAAAGCGGTGTATTACAATCTTTAGTAGGTTCTTTAGGCACAGCAGTGGGTACTGCCACTTTCAATAGTTTATACAATGCTGCTGCTTTATATCCAACATTAGCTTCTTACCAAGCATTCTTAACAGGTGCTGGTGGTGCTGCTTTAGGAGCAAATGCTGCTTTCTTATGGGGTGACAGAAGAGGTTATTTCAATAATGTAAATGTTAGTAGAACTGGATATGCCGAAAAGGATGTCGTAGATCCAACAGCATTGAACGTGAAATTCCAAGGTTCTATCCATTACAAAATTAATGACAATATTGAAGCTTCTCTTGCTGCTTACAATGGTTCTGGAAATACGGTATATACAGGAAGTGACCGTTATTCAATTAAGGATTTCAGCATGGCTCAATACAAATTTGAATTAAAGTCAAGAAACTGGTATGTTAGAGCTTATACAACTTTAGAAAATTCAGGTGCGTCATTTAACTCAACAATTGCAGCACGTTATTTCAATGAAGCATGGAAGCCAAGCACAACATGGTATCCAACTTACGCTGCAACTTATTCTACCTTGTTAAGTAATGGTTTGAGTCAGCAAGCTGCGCATGCAGGTGCAAGAGCAAACGCTGATGTTGGTAGACCAACAGGCTACCTAGGGGATAATCAATTATTCAAAAATTTAGTTAGCACTCCAATTTCAAAAGGTGGTGCGATGTTCTTAGAAAAAACTTCAATGCGTGCAGCTGAAGGTCAATACAATTTAACAGAAGCTTTTGGTCTTGCTAAGTACAATGCTGACTTATTAGTTGGTGGAAGTACAAGACAATTTATTTTGAATTCTCAAGGTACTTTGTTTGCAGATACAGCTGGAAATATTACGATTAATGAGTCTGGTGCTTATGCACAATTGTCTAAGCGTTTCTTAGATGATTTAATCAAGTTCTCATTCTCTGGTCGTTATGATAAAAATGAAAACTTCCAAGGTCGTTTTACACCAAGAGCGTCTATGGTTGTTAAATTAGAAGAAGATCATAATTTACGTGTTTCTTATCAAACAGCATACCGTTTCCCAACCACTCAAAACCAATGGATCAACTTATTAGTTGGAGGTGGTACAAGGTTAATGGGTGGATTGCCACAGTTAAGAAATTTTTACAATTTCAATACCAATCCTGCTTATTCTTTAGCTAGTGTGAATGCATTTGGTGCTTCAGCATTAGCAGGTGCGCCAAATCCAGGTTTATTGAAAGTACAAGCTTTCCCAGAATTCAAACCTGAGTCTATGACTTCTTTTGAAGTGGGTTACAAGGGTTTAGTAGCTAAAAAATTATTGATCGATTTCTATTACTATTTTGGTGCATATGAAAACTTCATCAGTGGTGTAACTGTATTACAATCTAGAAATGCAGCAGCGCCTAGTCCATTAGATGTATTAGATGCAAATAAGCGTATTGCTTATTCTATCTCTACTAACGCGACTCAAAAAGTGAATTCTTCAGGATGGGGTCTTTCTTTAGACTATATCTTGCCTGCTAACTTCACAGTTTCTAGTAGTATTTATGGAGATAAGATCGGTGGTTTAGAACAAGGATTCATTGCTTACTTCAATACGCCTAAAATGAGAGCGAACGTTGGGTTGAACAACAGTGGTTTTGCATTAAAGAATCGTTTAGGATTTAGTGCAATCTATCGTTACCAAGACGGCTTTACTTACGAAGGAACATTCGGCGTAGGTGAAGTATCTTCATTCAACACATTGGATGCTGTATTAACATACAAATTACCTGCAATCAAGTCATTGATTAAAATGGGTGGTACTAATATTATGAACACTTATTATAACACAGCTCATGGTAGTCCAGCAATTGGTGGATTGTACTATGTAAGCTTTGCTTATAACGTGTTTTAAGCAACTCAGATGGGTTAGTTAGAAATCCCTTCCCGATTTTCGGGAGGGGATTTTTTTTGACGCTATTCTTACTTTTTTCCTTGATAAAATGCTATTTTTGCATTTCAAATTAAAAAACAATTTTCCATGCGATCAATAGCCTTTAGAGAAGCATTACGTGAAGCAATGAACGAAGAGATGAGAAGAGACGAGCGCGTATTTTTAATGGGAGAGGAAGTAGCTGAATACAATGGGGCTTACAAAGTAAGTCAAGGCATGTTGGCTGAATTTGGGCCAAAAAGAGTCATTGATACACCTATTTCTGAATTAGGTTTCACAGCAGTTGCAGTGGGTGCAGCCCAAAATGGATTAAGACCAATCGTTGAATTCATGACTTGGAACTTTGCCGTTTTACCATTAGACCAAATTTTAAATACAGCTAGTAAGATGTTGGCAATGAGTGGTGGTCAAATTGGATGTCCAATTATCATGAGAGGACCTAATGGAAGTGCCGGTCAATTAGGCGCGCAACACTCCACCGCATTTGAAAGTTATTTAGCGAATATTCCTGGTATTAAAGTGGTATCTCCTTCCAATGGATATGATGCAAAAGGTTTATTGAAGCAAGCAATAAGATACGAAGAAGATCCAATCATGTTCCTGGAAAGCGAAGTGATGTATGGGGATAAATGTGATGTACCAGAGGAAGAATATTATATCCCATTAGGCAAAGCCGATGTGAAGCGTCCAGGTAGAGACATTACCATTGTGTCTTATAATAAAATGATGAAGGTGGCTTTAGCAACTGCAGATGAATTAGAGAAAGAGGGGATCAGTGCAGAAGTGATTGACCTAAGAACCATTCGCCCTCTAGACTGGATGACAGTTTTGGAAAGTGTGAAGAAGACCAACCGTTTGGTGATTATTGAAGAGCAATGGCCATTTGCTTCAGTATCATCTGAACTAAGTTACCGTATTCAAAAAGAAGGGTTTGACTATTTAGATGCGCCAATTAGAAGAATCACAAGTGCTGATGCGCCTATGCACTATGCACCTAATTTGACGGCATTAGCCATCCCTGATGTAACCAGATCTTTGAAATTGGTCAAAGAAGTCTTACAGCAATACAAATAAGCTCTAAATCCTTGTATTTGACCATTTATACAAAGGCTTTACAACTAATAAATAATTTATATAATATCCCTTACAAAGGGATATTTTTGTATTATATAACTCTACAATTATGGGCATGATTCTTTTTATTCTTTATTGGGTAGGCTGGCATATTGGTATCTATACGATGTTGAGAAAAGCAGGCGTGCCAGCAAATAAAGCCATCATTCCAATTTATAATACTTGGGAAATTGTCCAACTTTGTAAAATTCCAAAATTTTGGTTTTGGATACAATTGATTCCAATTGTAGGTCAATTTGTAAGTTTATGGATCACTATTTTATTTGTCATGCATTTCAAAAGAGTCAATTTTATTCATCATACATTAACGGTGATCGTTCCCTTTTTATATTTACCTTATCTTGGATTGAATCAAAAAGAACAATGGTATGGGGATGCCGCATTAGCACATTACCATAAACCAGCATCAAGAGAGTGGTTAGATGCAGGGGTGTTTGCAATTGTTGCAGCAACCTTAATTAGAACATTTTTATTTGAAGCTTATGTAATTCCTACCGAGAGTATGGAGAAGACTTTATTAGTGAATGATTTTTTATTCGTAGATAAAGTAACCTATGGGGCAAGAATTCCACAAACGCCTTTATCATTTCCTTTTGTACACAACACCTTACCTGGTGCACCCACAACGCCTTCTTATTTAAAGTGGATTCAGTTAGATTATAAACGGTTTCCTAAATTAAGAGATGTCAATAGAAACGATGTGGTTGTATTTAATTTTCCAGCTGGCGACACCATCATAAACCTTCCAGAATTTGGCTCTAAGATTCCTTACTATGATGTATTAAGAAGTCCTCAATACAATAATGATCGATCAAAATTACAGGCGGATTATCCAATTTTAGTGCATCCAATGGATAAGACAGACAACTATATTAAAAGATGTGTTGGTATTCCTGGCGATGTGATTGAAATTAAAAAAAGTCAATTATGGGTAAATGGTCAACCTGCTTTGGTAGCACCATTTATGCAGACAGAATATTTAGTAGAAACTGATGGAAGACCACTTGCGGAAGATTTTATCCAAGACAGTTTAGGCATCAATATCAATGAAGCTACAGCCGATTTTCAATTTGTAGAAGGGCAACCAAATGTCTTTAAATTAAACCTCACCGCAACAGCTGCAGCAAGTTTAAAAAGATTACCGAATGTAAAATTGGTTGTTTTATTTGAAGATCAAAATGTGGGGTATACTTTCCCTAATGATATTACGCATTTTCCATGGACTGCAGATAATTATGGACCTATTCGCATTCCAAAAAAAGGAGATCAAATACAGTTGAATGATAGCACTATTGAATTGTATAGAAGAGTGATTGAAGGGTATGAGCAACAAAAACTAACGACAGAAAACGGACAGTACTTTATCAATGGAAAAGCTACTAGTACCTATACCATACAAGGAAATTATTATTGGATGATGGGAGACAATCGCCATCGTAGTCAGGACAGTCGCTATTGGGGTTTTGTTCCCGAAACACATATCGTTGGTAGAGCTGCATTGATTTGGTTTAGCTATAGTCAATCTATAAGGTGGAACAGGCTATTTAATTTGATCAAATAATTACATGAACAAGAAATTTGAATTTGAATACGAGGAGTTAGATCATTTAGAAGCATTAGGAGCAGATGACCTCGCTTTATTAAAAGCTGCATTCCAAGCAGTGGATACAGCTTTTGCGCCTTATTCAAAATTCAAAGTGGGTGCTGCAGCTAGATTATCAAATGGACAAATCATACTAGGCTCCAATCAAGAGAGTGCAAGTTATCCTGTAGGTATTTGTGCAGAGCGAACCCTTTTAAATAGTATTGGAAGTCAATATCCAAATGAAACTATTCAAGCAATTGCCATTAGTTATATACCAAATGGTGTTGAGTCGGATCATCCATTGTCTCCATGTGGCATGTGCAGGCAATCCTTATTAGATTATGAGATTAGATACAAAAGCCCAATCAAGCTTATTTTGGCAGGGAAAATAGGAAAGGTCATATTGATACCTTCTGCATCTAATATGATCCCTTTTGGGTTTACAGGGTCTATTTTAGGCAAATAAGGTTTGAACACCAAGTCCAATTCTAAATTCATGTTGCAATAGCCATTTTTTCCTGGCCAATCCCCATGCATATCCTGTCAAATTACTATCAGAACCAATGATTCTGTGGCATGGAACAATGATGGCAATTTTATTTTTACCATTTGCAGATGCTGCAGCTCTAATTACTTTAGGGTCACCTAGTTTCTTGGCGAGTTCTGCATAACTCATAGTTTTAGCATATGGCACTTCATATAATTCTCTCCATACCTTTTGTTGGAAATCAGTTCCTGATTGATGAATGGGCACTGTGAATTGAGTTCTACTACCATTGAAGTAGTCTATTAATTCATCGATGCAATGATGAATGATAGCGGGGCTCTCAACACCTTCATTCTCTGAAGTAGACATAGCATCATCGATAAATGTGATTGCTTGAATGCAATCCTTATTAGCAACAATTTTAATTCGACCAATTGGACTGGTATAAATATGTTCGAATTGTTGCATACTATTTTAAATTATATTTAATCTAATATTTTCGCCAATTCGATTAAATCATCCTGTTTAAATTGGAGTGTTGGACTTTTAAAACATTTTGCAAATTCAAGAATCAATTTCTTAATCACTCTCTGGTTGGAAAGGCGTTTATAATAAACCGTTTTAGGTTCAATATTATGTCTTAAAAAATATTGGTCCATATCTTTTTGAGAAAAAGGATGACCAGAGGTCCCTTCTACATAAAATTGAATAAATTCTTGAGGGTTAGGCACAATCTCATGTGGCTCCCAGTCAGCACTAAAATATGCAAGAATACATTGCTTAGGAATATTGATCCATTCTGCATGTATTTCTAATTGTTGGCATAGTTCTGCATAGATCAATGAATTCGCGAATGCATTTCCTGGTTTTGCTTGAAGCGGGGAGGATACTAAAAAATCTTCTGGATTTTCATAGCTCACTTCGATACCTTTAATTTGATAATAACTAAATAAAATATTTCGAATGACATTGGCCTGTTCTAAAGGTGTTAAATAATTATTTAATTCAAGCCAGGTATTGCGTCTAATTTTTTCTAGTTGATGCCTCAATGGATCCAATGCCAATTCTGGGAACTGGTATTTAACCAAAATCAATGCACCTTCAAAAAGAGAAGGCTTAGGCAAAGCAGCCCAATCCGTCAATTGTTGATGTATGTCCTTGAGACGAAGCCTGTAAATCATCTTTTCGATGCGATCCAATGTGGTTTCTTCTAAAGTATTTTCCCATAAATTTTCTAGGTCGGGAATGATGGGTGTGCCATAATCCAATAATCTATCGGAGATGGTACTAAATACTTCCTCATCTGGGTCATCTATGAGGGTAAATAAGGCTTTTATTTCTTCGTTTTTAGGCAACATAGGCAATAAGGGCTTGCTTTATCTTTTTCAAATTGACAAAAAAAATGCCAAAAAAACGATTTAAGTTATACAATCCTTGTGGATATAAAAAATCTATAAATGATATAATTTTTAGAATGTTTATACGTTGGCATTATAAGCTATAAAACCATAATTGTGCATTATTTAGCAGTATTTAGGCTTAATTGAGTCATTAAAAGCGTATTTTGTGTGTACTAAATTCTAAACTAGTCTATGCAAACTCAAACAGTGGCCGTTCCAAAATTCCCTGTAGTGCAAAAATCATTACATGCCGAATTAAAGAGGAGAGTGAACCAGTATCTTGAAGAACATACTATTCGTGGTACAGGTAATTATAAATTGTTTACTAAAGCAGTGATTTTAATAAGTTTATTTTTTATTACTTATGTCCATTTAGTATTTTTTACCCCACCAACAGCCGTTGCGATTGTGGAGTGTTTATTTTTTGGTGGCTTGATTGCTGCCATTGGATTCAATATCATGCATGATGGGAGTCATGGTAGTTTTAGTAAATATGCCTGGTTAAATAAATTGGCATCATCTTCTATCAGTATTCTTGGCGCGAGTCGTTTTATGTGGAGTATGAAGCATGTGTCCATACATCATACCTATACCAATGTGGATGGGGTAGATGACGATATCGAAGTGGGTGTTTTTATGCGCATGGCTCCAACTCAAAAACATTATGTATTACATCGTTTTCAACATCTTTATTTTAGCATCCTATACATGCTTTTGTATGTATTCTGGATTTTCTTTACAGACTATAATAAATACTTTAAGGGCAAAATTGGTTCTATTCCTTTGAAAAAAATGTCTTTTGCCGATCATTTTGAATTCTGGATTGTTAAAGTATATCATGCAGCCATTTTTGTAGTTGTACCTATCGTTATGCTAGGTTGGCAAGCGTGGTTAGTAGGTTTTATTGTAAGTACCTTTTTTGCTGGTTTTATTTTAAGTATCGTATTTCAGTTGGCGCATACCGTAGAGCATACTGAATTTCCTATTGCAAATCAACCTGAAAATAGATTGCCAGACGAATTTGCGGCTCACCAAATTCAAACCACTGCTAATTTTGCTACAAAGAGCAAAGTTATTTCTTGGTTAGTCGGTGGATTGAATTTTCAAATTGAGCATCATTTATTTCCAAAAATTTCACATGTGCATTATCCTGCTATTAGTAAGATTGTGAAAGAAGCATGTGCTGAATTTAAATTGAATTATATTGAATATCCAACTGTCTTAGAGGCGGTTAAAGCGCACGTTCAATTTTTAAAATCAATGGGTCAACCTAGTCCGTCGATAGCTTAGTATTTTATACATAAAAAAAGAGCGCATCATTGATGCGCTCTTTTTTTATGCCTTCTTCTTTCTTGCGGTCTTACGTGGAGGATTCTTTTTCAATTCTTCAATAATCTCCTTCACTTCATCAATCGACAAGTCTTCTACTTTTTCTTGTTGCTCTTTGGTAAGTTTGAAATTACGTAAGCCTTGCTTGATATAAGGACCATAAGGGCCTCTTAATAGTTGGATCTTCTCTTTTTCAAATACTTTGATCGTACGTTCATCTTTTGCCTTGCGCTTTTCAGCGATCATAGGCGTCAATTCCTCGAGCGTCACGGTGTATGGGTCCATTTCCTTGTTCAACGAGTAGAACTTCTTACTATGGGCAGCATAAGGGCCAAATCGGCCAATATTTACGGACACTTCTTCTTCCTCAAATAAACCTAAGGTTCTAGGTAGCTTAAATAGCTCCATGGCTTCATCAAAACTGATGGTTTCGATACTTTGAGAAGCTTTTAATTTTGCAAATCTTGGTTTTTCTTCTTCATCCTGGTGGCCAATTTGAACCATTGGGCCATATCTTCCCATACGTGCAATCAGTTTTTTCCCACTCAATGGGTCAAATCCTAATTCACGTTCACCTTTTGCTCTTTCAGCTGTTTCTAATGTATGTTCAATGGTTTCATGGAATGGTTGGTAGAAATTCTCCAACATCTTACTCCATTTTAATTTGCCATCTGCAATCTCATCAAATTCGCCTTCGATTTTTGCCGTGAATCCAAAGTCCATTACTTTTTCAAAATGCAATTTCAAAAAGTCAGTCACGACCAAACCTAAGTCGGTAGGTGATAATTTATTCTTTTCTGCTCCAGTGATTTCAGAAGCAGACTCTGTTTTAATTTCATCCTTAGGGTTTAGAGAAAGGATCTGATAGCTTCTTTTTACACCTTCTTTCTCTCTTTTCTCTACATAATTACGTTTCATGATCGTCGTAATAGTAGGCGCGTAGGTAGATGGTCTTCCAATTCCTAATTCTTCTAGTTTCTTCACCAAACTTGCTTCGGTAAATCTAGATGCTGGACGGCTGAATCTTTCTAATCCAGTCATACTAAGGAATTCAAGTACCTGGCCTTTTGCTAAAGGAGGCAATAAACTTTCGTCTCCTTCACCTAATGCTGGTTCTTCATCTAAATCGTCGTCATCTTTCCCTTCTAAATACACTTTTAAAAAGCCATCAAATTTCATCACTTCACCACTAGCTGTTAAAGTTTCTTTATTGGTAGATATTTCTATTTTAGCAGTTGTTTTTTCAAATTGCGCATCACTCATTTGAGATGCAATCGTTCTTTTCCAAATTAGTTCATATAAACGATTGGTATCTGCATCGTCTACTTTAGACTCGTTCATATAAGAAGGACGAATGGCTTCGTGCGCTTCTTGTGCATTTTCGTTTTTATTCTTGAACTTTCTTGGTTGATAATATTTTTCGCCAAAGCTAGAATTGATTTCCGCTTTAATTGCGTCAATAGCAGTTTCACTCAAACTAATACTATCTGTTCTCATGTAAGTGATCTTACCACTCTCATATAATTTTTGAGCAAGTAACATTGTTTTACTTACGCTATATCCTAATTTTCTGGAAGCTTCTTGTTGTAGGGTAGAAGTTGTGAAAGGTGCGGATGGCGTGCGTTTCCCGTCTTTTACAGTAATGTCTTTGACAGTATATTTTGCTCCTTTACATTCATTCAAAAACTTTTCTGCAGCACCTGCAGTCGTTAATTTCTGTGGACCTTCTGCTTTGAATTTAACTTTCTTTTTATTGATGTCTAATGCAGAAAATAGGGCCGAAACTTTAAATACACTTTCAGGAATAAAATGGTTGATCTCTCTTTCTCTTTCAGCAATCAATCTAACTGCAACGCTTTGTACACGACCAGCACTCAAACTTTTTTGCATCCCAATTTTACGCCATAAAACTGGGCTCAATTCAAAACCAACTATTCTATCTAAAATTCTTCTTGCTTGTTGTGCGTCCACCAAATCCATATTGATTAAACGTGGATTCGCTACCGCTTTTTTAATAGCTGGAGCGGTGATTTCATGGAATACAATACGCTTAGTTTTCTTTGGATCTAATCCCAATACTTCTGCCAAATGCCAACTAATACTTTCTCCTTCACGGTCCTCATCCGACGCAAGCCAGACTTCTTTTGCCTTCTTGGTCATTGATTTAAGTTCTTTCACCACTTTCTCCTTTTCACTAGGTACCATGTACCTAGGAGCAAAATGGTTTTTCATATCTATACCCATATCATTTTTCTCCAAATCTCTGATATGGCCGTAACAGCTTCTAACTTCAAATTCATCGCCTAAAATCTTCTCTATCGTCTTTGCTTTTGCAGGCGACTCCACAATTAATAAGTTCTTTGACATAGTTCAAACCGCTCCTACGGGTTATTTATATATTGAAAATCAACTATTTACACGCTAAGATAAGCTAAGTTGTATCGCTACACTCATATATATCTGTGATGCAATATTATAGCTTTCGCCTAAAAAATAAAAATGATCTACTTGGAAGGGGCCAAAAAAGCCATGATTTGATCCATTACTTCGGCTGTTTTGTATACTTTATTATGTCCTAATCCATTGGTAATCAGAAATTTGATATTGGATGGCGCATTTTCTTTAAATTCAATGATATCCTCAAATGGACAAACCATATCTTTTTCATCATGTACCCATAGTACTGGACCTTTATAGTTGGATAAAGCCCTATCCGCTGCAAAAAATTCAACTTTATGATGTGTTTTGCTGCTTACATCATTCAAGAAAGCAGCTTTAGTGACTTCATTTAAATGCATCATTTTAAAAAAGTTGGCAAAAGTAGAGGTGGTTTTGGTGGCTGGTGCTATCAAAACAAATTTTCTTGCATCCGCATGATCCACTTGTTCGGCAATCATAGATAAAGTGAGCGCTCCGAGTGAATGACCAATAAAATGATGCACAGGTCCGGCTTGTCGCATGATTTGTTGAATGGCTTCTTGATACACCACTACATGAATGTGTTTTCCTTCGCTTTGTCCATGTGCAGGTGCATCAAAAGCGAGAACGCGATAACCCATCTTAAGCAATGGTGCAATATAGTGTTCAAA
>CAMCQV010000001.1 GCA_945877085.1 Chitinophaga pinensis | reverse complement strand
TCATGATTTTTAGAGATACGGACTTTTTGAAACAAGAGAATCATAAAGTACTCACTGTAGCAACTGGTCTTAAAACTGATGAGGTAGGCCCAGCTATTAAATTAAAAAATCTTAAAATAATTTCAGATACACTGGATGTGATCACTTTTCCACAAGGCACCTACAATAAAATAACTGGTGTGGCTGATTTTAAAGTAAAAGAGTTACCCTACTTATTAAACAAGATGACTAAGATGCATAAGGCAACCAATAAAGACCCTTTATATTATTTAAATATATTCTTTGGTCTTTCTTTGTTCTTTTTTGTCATCTCATCTTTTTACATGTTTATGCCAGGAACCACCATTTTCAAAAAAGGAATGTATTTTACTTTAGCAGGCATTGTTTTAGTACTTGTGATGTTGTTTGTATAGTTTAATATTTTATCGAATTAAATTTTCGTATAAGATATTGACTGTTTTATGCAATGCTGCATTAAAACCATTGGTAGTAATAGGGTTTGATCCATTGCAGATGACGACAAAGCCAATTTTTTCTTTGGGTTCAAAAAACATTAAACTGTTTAAGCCATATGCTGACCCTGTATGGCCAATCATTGTTTTGCCTGTTATCAATTGAGTAGAAGTTTCTAATGCCATCCCATAGTTTTCTTCTTCGGAAATAACTACCTGCATTTGTTGAGATAGCTTTTTAGATATCATTCTTCCGCCTTTATATTTACCCAACTGACTATGCATAACCATATAGGTTGCTAGGTTATTTGCCGATATCTTCATGCCACCTGTTGGCGAAAATATAGGTGTACTGCGTCCCATGGTGTAATTATTTATTTCTTCAGTTCTTAGAGCATAGGCATTTGGAGAATAAATAAATTTTGCACTATCTCTATTGTATTCATAAATCTTTGCAATTAAATTGCTATCTAATACATTCACATTGTATCCTCCATATAGTCCAAGCGGGTCCAATATTTGTTGTTGAATATATTGATCAAATCGAACACCAGTTATTTTTTCTAAAATAGAACCGGCTAAATTATAATTTAAATTACAATACATATAGCCTTTATTGGGTTCATATGCGTTATATGATTTTTCCCAATTTGGATTTTTTGCTGGATCGATTGCGTCTAAACTAAAGTACCCTTCACTATCATTGATAGAGGAACGATGAGACAATAACATTTTTAAGGTAATGACGGTACTAGGAAACATAGGATTTCTAACTTTAAATCCAACCAACTCACTCACATCCTGGTCTAAACTAATTTGCTTTTTTGCAACCAATTGCATGATGGCAGTCGTTGTAAATGACTTTGAGATGGATGCGATTCTAAAAATATGTTCATTTTGTAATGGCAATTTTTGCTCAAGGTCTTTATACCCAAATGAATGATTGTATATGATTTTATTATCTTTTACTACGGCAACGGATAAGCCCACTACAGGGGTTGTTTGCATCAATTGCTGAATAGCAGCTTCTGCTTTTTCAGCTTGTGCAATAGTTTGATGACTCGCTATAAGCAATACAGTACTGAATAGTGCAGTATATAATAGTTTCTTTTTCATATTTTGAATTTAAGACTTTAAATTTATAACTTTATTAAAACCAGATAGATTTATTTATGGATATAGGTAATGCATATAATTATTGGGCTGCTCAATATGATACCAATGATAATAAAACGCGTGACCTAGAAGCACTTGCACTTAAAAAGTTGTTGTTAGGAAAGACTTACAAGCATTGTTTAGAACTTGGTTGTGGAACGGGAAAAAACACCGAATGGTTATTGACGATCTGTGATCAAATTACTGCAATTGATTTTTCCGAAGGCATGCTTGAGATTGCAAAAAATAAAATTAAATCTGCTAAAGTTAATTTTAGTGAAGCGGATATTACCAAGGACTGGACTTTTGCAAAGGCCACCTATGATCTTATTACTTTTAGTTTAATGCTTGAACATATCGAAGACCTTCATGCTGTTTTTCATAAAGTTTCTAAAGTGACTGCCACAGGCAGTCAGGTGTATATTGGTGAATTGCATCCCTTTAAACAATATGCTGGATCCAAAGCCAGATTTGAATCTGAAACAGGCACTGTGGTATTGACTTGCTTTAATCACCATGTGACAGATTTTATAGAAGCTGCAAACGCTTCTGGATTTCAATTATTGCAATTAGACGAACAGTTTGATGAAGGAGATAGAAGCCAATTGCCAAGAATATTGAACCTGCTATTTGAAAAATTATAGGTTACCTTTGTTTTTAAATTATATATTTTGAAGTTTATCGATTTAGGGCTGGATCAGCGCATTTTAGATGGCATTGACGCAATGGGTTATGAAACAGCTACACCGGTTCAGCAACAGGTGATGGTCCCAATATTAGAAGGAAAGGATATCATAGCAGCCGCTCAAACAGGTACAGGTAAAACAGCTGCATTTTTATTACCATTATTACATCGTCTTTTGACTTCGCCGCATCATGCTGGTGATATCAATGCATTGGTGATTGTGCCTACAAGAGAGTTGGCGATTCAAATAGCAGAAGGATTAGAAGGACTTGCTTATTTTACGGACGTGAGTTCTATCGCGGTTTATGGAGGTGGAGATGGTAATTCTTTTGCTGCAGAGAAAAAAGCCTTGACTTCTGGTGCGGATATTGTGGTTTGCACGCCTGGCAGAATGATTGCCCATTTGAATATGGGTTATGTGAAGTTGAAAGGTTTAAAATATTTGGTATTGGATGAGGCGGATAGGATGTTGGACATGGGTTTCAACGACGATATTGCCAAAATCATTACTTACCTGCCTGCCGAAAGACAAAACTTATTATTCTCTGCAACGATGCCGCAAAAAATGCGTGCACTTGCGAATAAAATTTTAAAAAATCCGGTAGAGATCAATATTGCGATTTCAAAACCGCCAGAACAAATTGTTCAAAAAGCATTTATAGTGTATGAACAACAAAAAGCAGGGATCATCAAAGACATGCTTGGTTCAAAGCGTTTTTCGAAAGTGATTGTCTTTTGTTCTAAAAAACAAAATGTAAAAGAGTTAACTACAATTTTAAAGTCAGCTAAATTAGCTGCAGAAGAAATTCATTCCGATCTAGATCAAAAAAGTAGAGAGCAATACCTACAAGACTATAGAAATGGTAAAACGAATATTTTAGTTGCAACAGATATTTTAAGTAGAGGGATTGATATCGAAGACATTGATTTGGTGATTAATTATGATGTCCCAAATGATGGCGAGGATTATATCCACCGTATTGGAAGAACTGCCCGTGCTGCAACAACAGGAACTGCCTTCACTTTAGTGAGCGAAAAAGAACAATCTAAATTTGCATTGATCGAAGAACTATTAGGCGCGCCTGTTTTAAAAGGTACTGTACCTGATATGTTTGGCCCTACACCACAGTACAATCCAAGACAAAAAAAATCGACTGGTTTTAAAAGAAGGTAAGTTTAAAAATAATCAATGGACAATATTATTTTATTTGATGGAGTTTGTAATTTTTGCAATCGTACAATCAATATCATATTGAAGTATGATAAAGATGCTTATTTTCTATTTGCCCCATCGCAATCCAATGCTGCAATGGGTATCATGCAACAATTTAGTCTAGAACAGCAAGCAATAACTTCGGTCATTTTAATTGAAAATGAAAAAGTATATACTAAAACAGATGCGGTGATTCAAATAGCCAATCGATTATCTGGCTGGCCAAGTCTATTTCGTTTTATAAAGTTTATCCCAAAACCGATTCGCAATTTTGGGTATGATTTAATTGCAAAAAACAGGTACACATTATTTGGGAAAAGGGATCAATGTATGATGCCAGCAGCGTCTGCCCGCAATAGATTCCTTCAATAAGTAGCGCCCTTATTTATTTTTTTGAAAAAATTGGTGAAAAAATAGCATCTGGAAATCGATACTACTTCGCCAATAGGCGTGATCATGTCCACCCGAACGTTCAATATAATCATGATCAATTTTTAATACTAATAGTTTTTCATGTAATGCTCGATTCACTGCTATGAAAATGTCATCCACCCCGCAATCAAAAATAATTGCTAATTGCTTATTTTTAAGCAATTCAACTTGGCGCATGACTGTAAAATCATACCATCTTTCTTTATTGGTTTCATATGCCCCTAATAGATTCTGAAGATTCCAACTTTTTGGGAAAGGTCTAAAATCAAATCCACCCGACGTAGATCCTGCAGCACCAAAAATATCGGAATGCCTTATTGCAAGGTACAAGGCACCATGTCCTCCCATGCTTAATCCTGTAACGGCCCTATACTTGGAACTAGCTTTAGTAGAAAAGTTGGCATCTACATAAGGCACTAGCTCTTTTGTGATATAAGATTCGTATTGACTCGTGCTATCTAATGGACTATCAAAATACCAACTACTTTTCCCACCATCGGCATACACAAAAATCATTTTTAAATCATCTGCTGATTTTGCTAATTGTGGTGCAGTTTTACTCCATTGTGCATAATTTCCATCATAGCCATTCAGTAAGTATACAACAGGATAGCGTTCTTGGGTATTATTTTGTTGACTTTGATTACTAGGCTGAACTACAACGAATTTAACTGCTTTTTTTAAATAGTCACTTTGCATCTCTATAGTATCCACGCTGCCAGCAATGGTATGCAAACCAAATAAAATAAATAGGGCTGTAATCATTTTTTTCATTCCACTAATTTAAAGCTTCTTATTGTAGGTTAGAAGCATTTTTAGGGTAACTTTAAGGAATAAATTTTCATTATGAAATTATATACCACCGTTTTCTTTGTTTTTTTATCCCTTTACGCAGTGGCGCAGTTAGATTCAACTAAAAAACAAGTGGTTTTAACTAGAATCACAATGGATATCAATGAAATTCAAGACCCTTTACTTTTTGCTTCTTCCATTGATATTAGCTTAAAACCAACTAAACTAAAGGAAAAATATGCCACACATACCCTTTTAGGCAGTATGGAATTAGGAGATGTGAGGACGGTACAAATGGATTTAATGGATACAAAAATGGAGAAATCGCTTATCATGAGTAGTCTAATCAATTTTACATTTAAATCGCGTTCCGTAGACGACTTTATTGGCGTGTTTAATTTTATTTTTGAATTTTCTGATGGTACCAATTATCCCTTTCGATTAGGTAGAATTGCGATTGGAAATGACATTAAATTAAATAGCATTTCGCGTACCATTTTTATTCGATAAATAGCATGCTTTTTGTATTTTTTAGATCATTATTTTACTACAAATTATTTTTGAACTACTTGAATTTGTGTAGCTTTGTTTATTGAATTTTACTTTTATGGATTGATCCTAATGAACTCGAATTACTCTAATTAACTTCTATGACGATAAAAATTATTAAAAACAGATCTGATATTGGTGCAGGCACAAGGGGTTCAGATTTAGGGATAGATGCGATTGAAATTGCTGCCATTAATCAAAACAATGATTTCTTTCATCGCCATTTATTTGTAGATGTTCAAACGCATAACGAAACCATCTACAATAAAAACAATAATAATTTTGCTAAGAGGATTGAACACGTAGTTGAGCAGTGCCAAAGGGTTTCAGACGTTGTTAGCAGCACGATCAATACTGGATTTTTCCCTATTGTTTTATCTGGCGATCATTCCTCTGCATTGGGCACAATCAGTGGCATAAAGGCCGCTTCACCCAACAAAAGATTAGGTGTCATTTGGATTGACGCGCATGCCGACTTGCATTCTCCTTTTACATCTCCATCCGGAAATATTCATGGCATGCCTCTAGCTGCTGCATTGCAAGAAGACAATCTTGCATGTAAAGTAAATGATCCGAGTGCTGCCACATTGTTGCATTGGAATAATTTAAAAAATGTGGGTACACCAGAAAAAAAATTATTAGCCCAAGACTTAATTTATTTTGGTTTAAGAGATTTTGAATCCGCAGAAGCGCATATCATTGAAAAAGAGGAAGTCTCCTGTTATAAGGTAGAAGAATTAAGATTTCGTGGACTAGAAGTTTGTGTGAAAGAGGCCATAGAACAATTACAAGATTGCGATCATATTTATATTTCCTTTGATGTAGATTCTATGGACTGTGATCACGTTTCTACTGGTACAGGTACCCCAGTACCCATTGGCTTTTTTGCCGAAGAAATTATCGGAATTTTTGATCAATTGTTTTTGTCCAACAAATTGGTCTGTATTGAATTCACAGAGGTAAATCCTTTACTCGATAATAAGGGAAACCTAATGGCCGAGACCGCTTTTATGGTTTTAGACCATATTGCTAAAAAGATCTAACAATTTTTCAATAAATATTAAACAAAACCTTTATTTCCATTGTTTTATACTTGAATTAAAATAGAAGTATATGCAATGGTTTAAAGTGGTTTTTGTAGGTTTATTGCTTGTTTTTACTACAGATTTAGCTGTAGCGCAGGCTACAGTCCAAAATACAGGTAAACTGAGTGGTGTCTTGGTGAATAGAAAAACCCAACAAAATCTGAGAGGTCTTTTAGTATCATTAACACCAAGTGGTGCAAAAATGATTTCAGATAGCAACGGCGCATTCAGGTTTACAAGTCTTTTACCAGGCACTTATGCCATAAAAATTACTGGTCTTGGTATTCAAGATAAATTACTAACCAACGTCATAGTAACATCGGGTAATGAAAATACTTTCACTATTGAACTTGAACCTACTGTCAATCAATTGAATGCAGTAACCGTTACAAGTAGACGTAATACAGCAAAAGCAACCACATTAGAAAGTCCTTTAAGCATTCAACGATTAACTGCAGAGGATATCAAAGCCAATCCAGGCGGTAACTTTGATATTAGCAAAGTGATTCAATCTTTACCTGGTGTGGGTGGCGGTGCTGCAGGCGGTACTTTTAGAAATGATATTATCATTAGAGGTGGTGCACCAAGTGAAAACGTTTTTTACTTAGATGGTATTGAAGTGCCTATTATCAATCACTTTAGTACACAAGGCAGTGGCGGTGGTCCACAAGGCATATTGAATGTGAGTTTTATTCAGGATGTAAAATTGAGCACTTCTGCTTTTGATGCGAGGTATGACAATGCATTGAGTAGTGTTTTTCAGTTTCGTCAAAAAAACGGTAATGCCAATAAATTGCAAGGTAATTTTAGAATGAGTGGAACAGAAGTGGCAGCCACTTTAGATGGACCTATTTCTAAGAAAACAACTTTCTTAGCATCAGTGAGAAGAAGTTATTTAGAATTACTTTTTAAAGCATTGGATTTACCAATACGTCCTAATTATTGGGATTATCAATTTAAGACCACTACCAAAATAAACGATAAAACGACGCTAACGACGCTTGGACTTGCAGCCATTGATGAATTTAGATTAGCAGCACCAAAAGAAGCGACCCCCGAAAAATTATTTGCAATCAATAATAATCCTTTGGTAAATCAATGGAATTATACCCTCGGAGTTTCTTTGAAAAAATTAATTCAAGATGGTTATTGGAATCTATCACTTAGTAGAAATACTTTAGACAATCAAGCAGACAGATACGAGGACAACGAAAAACCTTCGGATGCAACACGCACTTATCAAATTAGAAGTAATGAAACCGAAAATAAATTACGTTTTGATGTCACAAAAAATAGCAATAATATTAGTTTAAGTTATGGCCTAGTGGCGCAGTATGTGCAGTTTGACAATGCCTTTTTTCAAGTTTTTAGACCTGCTTTAAAAGACAGTACTGGCAAAACATTACAAGACGCAATCACTTTCAATACCAACACTGGAGTTGATTTTTTAAGGTATGGTGGTTTTGTACAATTGGGTACAAGATTATTTGATGACCGCTTGGCTGTTAGCACAGGTTTAAGAGCTGATGCGAATAGTTATGAATCTAGTAGTCAAAATCCTTTGGATCAATTAAGCCCTAGAATTAGTTTAAGTTATGCATTAAGCAATACTTGGAATTTTAGTGCGAGTTATGGCACTTATTTTAGATTGCCTAGTTACACGCAATTAGCTTATACCAATAATGGATTGACGAATCCTGGAAAGTACATTCAGTCTAACCACTATGTTGCAGGATTTGAATACCTACCTTCTAGTACAACAAGATTCACCTTTGAAGGATTTTATAAAGGGTATAAAAATTATCCAGTAAGCGTACTAGACGAAATTAGTCTTGCAAACAAGGGGATTGAATTTGGTGCAATTGGTAACGAACCTATTCAACAGGATGGTACAGGAAGGGCTTATGGCTTTGAATTTTTTGCGCAACAAAAATTGACAGAAAAATTCTTTGGCGTGTTGAGTTATACATTATACTGGAGTGAATTTTCGGGACTCGATAAAAAATTAAAACCTGCAAGTTGGGATAACAGACATTTAATCAGCACAACTGTAGGCTATAAGCTTCCAAAGAACTGGGAGCTAGGTGTTAAATTTAGGTACCAAGGTGCAGCACCTTATACGCCATTTAATTTAGAGCAAAGCAGATTGAATTTTTTAACATTAGGATCTGGTGTATTTGATTACGATCAAGTGAATACTTTAAGATTGAAAGCTTTTCATTCTGGAGACCTCCGTTTGGATAAAAAATGGAACTATAAAAAAACTACTTTTGATTTTTATATAGACATACAAAACTTTTATGCATCCAAGAGTACAGGATCGCCTCAGTATACTTTTAAAAGAACAGATGATAATTCAAGTTTCTTAAGTACCAATGGTAAGCCTGTTCAAACAAATGGCAGCAATGCAATTCCTTTTTTATTAGAAAATGCCGAAGGTACCTTGATACCAACCATTGGATTCATTATTGAATTTTAGTTGGTTTGTTTTAACTTCATCCAATCTTAATATGAATTGAATATCAAATCTGCTATGAAAAACTTAGATGCCATTGTGCCAGAACTGGCTACTTTTATTCCAAATTATAATCAATCCAATAGAGCCATCTCGGAGGCTGCAGTTGGTTGGCATATTGAACATTGCTTATTGGTGATTAAACAAATTACTGCAACAGTAGCGCAGTCAGACCCTAAGTTGTATAAGTCTAAGTTTAATATGTCTCGTTTTTTTGTCTTTTTATCAAAGACCATTCCAAGAGGTAAAGCCAAAGCACCAAAAGTAGTCATTCCTACCAATGAAATTACATTAGAGGCATTACAAGAAAGCCTAGCCAATACTTATGGGGCCATCACTTATTTGAAAGATTGCGAGGAGAATCAATATTTTATGCATCCATTCTTTGGGCAACTCAATAAAAAACAAACGATCAAATTCCTAGCCATACATACCGAACACCATTTAAAAATCATCAGAGATATTTTAAAATAGGGTTGATCTAGTTTTCATTCAATGTTGAAATACATTTTATAAAGTCTTCCTCTTTCTTGATTTTTAAATTATTTTTTTGCAGGATACTTTTAAGCTTAGTTGCATCTTCTTTATACAGACTTAATAGGTCCTCATTGGACTTTGGTACTTTTTTTAAACTCATTGATTGATCATACAAGAATAATCTAGGGAATTGCTCAATGGTTCTTAACATTGTTGCACTGCTGTATGGTTTTGCCTCAGTGACTTGAATAAAAAAATATTTAAGCAAACTGACTTTTCCTTTTGTAAGTACTTGGTAAATTGTTTTATGATTTTGTTTTTCATAAACAGGGAATCCGTATTCAAAAAAAAGTAAGTTGCCATTTTTGTTCAATTCAACTTGTTTGATGGCCGGTAATACAGCAAGTTCTTTGCCCTCAGGTGTTTTATAGATCACCTCATTACTTAATAAATTTATTTTTACAAGTACATTTTCATAGCGTTGTCCGGTTGCCAATACAATATTTGCTGGTAAAAATTCTGGGTCAAAATAGGGCGATCCGTAATTTTCCATGTCTATACCAAGATTCACCATTTTGCCATTGCCATCCATTGTGAGAATGACAGATTGACCTATGTCTTTTAAACTAAAATTATTTAAAGTTTGCGCTTGGATTAAATGACTCATGCAAATGAGGCAACAAAAAGATAGGCACTTTAATACATATTTCATAGTTAGGAGATTTGTTGTTTAAAATTATGATTTATTCAACTAAATCCCATAACTATGTTGTAAATGAAATTTTATTTAGAGTATGCTTCCCTTAGCCCAATTCAATGCAATCAGTGTTTTAAAGAATTTAGTTTTGAGTTCATAGCCTTTAAGAACAACTTCTATATACCTGATTTCTCTATTGTTGACTAAAAAGAGGCTACTCTCGCCAATTTCGAATCTTTCTAATTCAACATCTAAGAGCCTTTTTGTATTATCAACACTTTTTAAATTGATTTTATATTGATTCCTCAATGCACTTAAAGCAGCATAATAGGTTTTAATTTTATTTTCAATTTCTAGTCTGGTTTGACCTATTTCTAAATTTTGTTGGTCAATTTTTATCTTAGCTTGTTTTAGATCTCCTCTTGCTTGTCTTAAAAATAAAGGCAATCCAAATTGCAAACCAGCTTTATAATTATTGTTGTACAATGCAGTATTCAAAGGGTTTGAAAATTCATATCCTTTATTCAAGAAATTATAATTGACCCTGAGGGTAGGCAATAAATTTTGAGTTTTGTATAGCTTATCGATTTCTAATATATCAGTCTTGAAAGCCAACATTTTAAGTTTTGGATGTATTTGATTGGCTTCTTCAATCACGCTTAGTAAAGCAGGTACAGTAAATTCATCTATATCTGCCTTCATCCAATTACTATCCGGCTGAATACTTTCAGTCAAATCATATGGCAATTCGTTCTGATCCCACAAAAAATTACTTAGTTTACTTTGTTCTTCAATCAGGTCTGCCCAAGCTTGTGTTTGAAGGTTGAGTATATTTTGATATTGTACCACCCCTTCCACAGTGTCTATTGCAGCTCGGTCTCCAGCTTGATAAGACTGCTTTATAAATTCAAGTCTATTCTTTGTCTTGTCTAAAACTTCGGCAAACAATTTTTGTTTTTGAAAAGCATATGTCCAAGACCAAAATGAACTTGCGCCATCTAAATACAAATCATTCACAACTAATTGTCTTTCCTCTTGGGTTAAACTCACCAAAATTTTACTTTGAGCCAAATCAGACCTTCTTTTGTCAATAATTAAGTCTTTTAATAGGGGAATAGAAATGCCTACATAACTACTTTTGCCAAAGGTATTTTCACCACTTAATTTATCTCCATAATTATTTTCCAATCCCCCTTTGATTTCAATGCCATACCAGGTTGGTATTTTTAATTCTGGATTAGAATAAAAAAAATAGTTTTTACCATCAAAAGTTTTCTGGTCATTTGCAACATAAAAAGCAGGATCAAAAGCCCCCCTTGTGCTCAAAAGACTTCCTTTCGAAAGGTCAATTTTAAGTCCTGCCTGCTTGGCAATAGGATGGAACCGATTGATTAGTTCAAATGTATTGCTTATGCTCAATGTATTTTGGCTAAACAATACATTGGATGCCAATAAAAGGACTGAAAATAAGAGCAGTTTATTTCTTTTCATTTGCTTTTATATCTTTTCCTTTTACTTCAGTCGTATAAAAATCAGGAGGGAACCCATTCAATTGTCGCCATAATTCATACCAAATTGGCACATCATTAAGTAAAGCGAACCCCTGAGCGCCGGTTCCAATTTTTAAATTGGATGGCCAATTTTTTTCTATCTGATCAGGAATAATCAAAACCCTGAATTGACCATTTTCGTTTCTATTGGTTTCAATCGCACTAATTTTTCCTGCAAATGTACCATAGCTAGAATTTGGCCAACCCGAGAATACTATGGCTGGATACCCATCAAATTGTAAACGTACATCTTGTCCTTTATTAATTAGCGCCAAGTCCATTGGTTTCACAAATAATTCCACCGCGTATAAAAATGAATTAGGTACAATCTCAACAATCATTTCTCCTTCTTTCACAATTTCGTTAATACCTGCTTTCTTTGCTTTGATAATTTGTCCAGTTTGCGGAGCAAGCAACCATTTTTGACTACCACGAATACGGTAATTGCTTAGTTCATTTTCATTCTTTGCAACTTCAGCAATAACTGTACTCTTTTCGGTATTGGAGTTGGCAATCTCACCCTTTAACTTGAACAGTTTGTCATTGACATCCTGCTTTAGCGTATTTAACTCGATTCTTGCAATTAGAACATCCTGTTTTGTATTTAAGAATTTTTGTTGCTTTTCTTGAAACCCTGCTTTTGCTTTGTTAAAACTTTGTGTCCTTCTTTCATAATCCACCAAAGAAATGATACCATCATTCAACATTTTCCCAGCACGATTATATTGATTCGTTCCTACTTGAAGATCAATGTTTGCTGCTGCTAATTCAGCACTATCAATTAAAATCTTTCTTTCTAATTGTTGTATTTTGTTTTTGATGGCAGCTTGCTTTAGTTTAAAGCCTTCCTCAATCGCAATCAGCTGTCCTTTAATATTGGTAATTTTATTATCATAGAAATCCACCTTTTGTTTTTTAGCAGTCAACTGATCATTGGTTCTTTCAATCAATCTAGGATCCAAATAATCATCCTTGGTATCCGCTAATTCAACTATGGTATCTCCTTTTTGCACAAAATCACCCTCTTTCACCCACCATTTAATAATCTTACCAGGTATAATACTGTTAATTTGTTGAGGTCTTTGTTCTTGGAACTGTGTTGTTACAATACCTGAGGTATTGATATTTTGCGTCCAGGGCACAAACAAAATAAAGATCAGTAAAATAAATAACCCCCAAAAAATATTTTTAATCCTGCTTTCAATATCTACACTATAAATAGAATTGTATGCAGAGTATTTTTTGCCAGTTTCTTCGTCAATATTATCAAGCACTTTTTTCATACAATTCTAATTTGAAGCATTTTTGTTTTCAATAGATTTGACTAATCCTTTTTCAAGGTGAATCACCAAATCAGATTTAGAGATAAGTGATGGATCATTTGTTGTAAAAATGATCGTGACATCTTTAAGGCTAAACAAATAATTCTGCAGAAATTGTTTATCATCGGCAGCAATTAGTTTCATTGGTTCATCTAATAACAATAAAGCTGGTTGATTGAGTAAAGACCTAGCAATAAGCAGCTTTTGAACATTCGAAGAGCTTAGTTGCTTGCCTGTTGGTTCTAAATGGGTATCAAAACCCTTATGTAAGCTTTTATAAAAGTTATCCAATCCTACTATTTTGAATACATCCAATACATCTTGTTCTTTGATATCAACATTGCCTAATGTGATATTTTCCCATAAACTTGCAGAGAAGATATCTTGCTTTTGCATATAAATGCCAATATGATTTCTTAGGGTATTTAAGTTGTAATTATTGATTGGGATTTGATCAAAGCTAAGTTCACCTTTAAAATCTTGAAAAACACCAGTAAGTAGTCTTAATAAGACTGTTTTACCAGAGTCTCCATCACCTGTAATGGCTACTTTTTGACCAGGTTTGATGTGAAAACTAATGTTTTGAAGGATATCATTTTTCTCAAAACCAAAACTCAAATTTTTAGCCTCAATTTCAATGCCTTGTTTTTTTATAAACTCGTATGACCCTTCTTCGTCAATTGGTTTTTCGGTTATTTTATTAATTTTCTCCACACTAGTCAATAAATCATAGACTGTTTCTAAGCTGACAATTAATTTCTCAACCGCATTCATGATGGTTAAAATAATAATTTCGGCTGCTATAAACTGCCCAATATTGATCTCTTGACGAATTAATAAAATACCACCAACAATTAACATGGATGCAGTGATGAGTATTTTAAAAACAACCAAAGACCAATATTGTAATTTTAAAATTTGAAAATGTCTATTTCTCGAATGCAAATAGCCTTCAAGTAAATGGTTTGTTTTTTCGATATGTAGATTGTATGAATTAAAAAACTTAAAAGTTTTAATACCTCTAGCAATCTCTTGAATCCAACCCCCAATATCATATTTGAAATTACTTTCTTGTAAAGAGGCTTCAAATCCTTTAGGAGAAGAGATGTATAATATTAAATATAAGATCACAAGTAGTATAATACCAAATACAATAAATACAGAATTATAAAATGCCAATAAGATTAATCCAAAACATAACTGAATGACAGCAGTTGGGATATCAAGTAATAATTTTGCCATACTTTTTTGTAAAGTAGGAATATCAAAAAAACGATTCACTAATTCGGGTAAATGAAACTGGTCAATCGATTTTACATTCAGCTTTGGTATTCTATAAGAAAATTCAAAAGAGAATCTAGTGAAAATCTTTTGTTGAATTTTCTCCACAATCTTCATTTGATTAATTTTTAGCATCCCTGTAAATAGCACACCTAGTACCACTAAAAGAATCAATACCCACATAGATGCAGGAAGTTGTTTTCTACCAGTTGCAACAATGGCAAAATTGATGATCGCCTGAATACCTAGTGGCAAGGATAATTGGATTAACCCCGAAAGAATTGACAGTAAATACAAGGCTGTAATTTCTTTTCCATCTAATCTTAATAAACGAAAAAGTTTATATAGCGATCTGGAGATGTTTATTTTTTCCATTACTTTAAGTGCATCCCAAAAATGGGATCTTTTCTAAGATTAAGCTTTAATTCATACAAAATTAGCCATATTTCGTTAATTTACACGGCCTGGCATACACAGATCATTATGGTTTTGTTTATAGTTATTATTTATAATTTTTATAAATATCAGGTTCTAATTTAATACCACTTTTATGTTCATTTTATTGTTACTCGCATTTATAGTAGGATATGTTTTAATCACATTAGAACACACTATTCATATCAATAAAGCTGCCATTGCTTTAATCACTGCAGTGCTTTGTTGGACGATTTTGGTATTAAATCCTGCAATTAAAGAAGAGGCATTGGCGGAACTTGGACATCATCTAAGCAGCATTGCTGAAATTGTATTTTTTCTTTTAGGTGCGATGACCATTGTTGAATTGATTGATGCGCATGATGGCTTTCAAAATATCACTGATAAAATTAAAACCACTAATAAGAATAAACTTATTTGGACTATTTCAATTGTCACATTTTTTCTATCAGCTGTACTTGATAATTTAACAAGTACCATTGTGATGATTTCAATAATTAATAAATTGGTAAAAGAAAAGCAAGTGAAATGGCAATTATTAGGCTTGGTGATTATTTCTTCGAATGCAGGCGGAGCTTGGAGTCCAATAGGAGACGTGACTACAACAATGTTATGGATTGGGCAGCAAGTAACACCACTAAATATTGTGAAAGAAACATTTTTAGCAAGTTTAGCTTGTATGATTGTTCCAACCTTAATTATCAGTTATAGAATTAAAGGCAAGATTGAATTATTTGAAAATAGCACTAATAATTTAAATGCATTGTCTAATGCATTTGATCGTAATTTAGTTTTCTTCATAGGTATCGCCTGTCTTTTGTTTGTACCAGTTTTCAAAACAATTACACATTTGCCGCCCTATATGGGCATGTTATTAAGCTTAGGTATCATGTGGGTATTGACTGAATTATTACATAGTAAAAAAGACATAGATGAGAAAGGCTTTCTTTCTGTTAACCACGCGATTCGTAAAATTGATACACCAAGTATCCTTTTCTTCTTTGGTATCTTAATGAGTATTGCTGCATTAGAACAAGTTGGTTATTTAAATGATGTTGCAACCTATTTAGATCATTCCATTGGAGATATAAAATTTATCGCAATGTTGATAGGCTTATTGTCTTCTGTTTTAGACAATGTGCCATTGGTTGCAGCTTTACAAAGTATGTATAGTTTAGATATGTATCCAACAGACCATTATTTCTGGGAATTCTTAGCCTATACTGCAGGAACGGGTGGATCGGTTTTAATCATAGGATCAGCTGCCGGAGTTGCTGTGATGGGCATTGAAAAAATAGACTTCTTTTGGTACCTTAAAAACATCAGTTGGATCGCTTTAATAGGATTTCTTACAGGCGCTTTGGTTTTTATCCTAGAAAATGCTTAATTTTGATGTTCAAACATTGAATAACTATCTTATGCATTCAATATTACATACCGCAGATTCAAGAGGAGACGCCAACCATGGTTGGTTACATAGCAAACACAGTTTTAGCTTTGCCAGTTATTACAATCCAGAAAAAATACACTTTGGCGTATTGCGTGTATTGAATGATGATTTCGTAGCTGCTGGCATGGGTTTTGGATTACATCCTCACGATAATATGGAAATCATTTCTATTCCATTAGAAGGTGATTTGGCGCATCAAGACAGTATGGACAATCATACGGTCATCAAACACGGAGACATTCAAGTAATGAGTGCTGGTACTGGTATTAAGCACAGCGAGTTTAATCACAATAAAGATAAGCCTGTTAAGTTTTTACAAATTTGGGTGATGCCCAATAAAAAGGACGTAACGCCTCGTTATGATCAAATCACCTTAGATCCTGCAAATCGAATCAATAAATTAGAGCAAATACTTTCTCCCAATGCGGATGACGCAGGCGTTTGGATTCATCAAGACGCTTGGTTTCATATAGGCAAGTTTGATCTTGACTTTGCTACTAATTACAAAGTAAAAAAAGCTGGGAATGGGCTGTATGCTTTTGTCTTGTATGGTTCATTTGAAGTTGCTGGACAAAGATTAGAAGAAAGAGACGCTTTAGGCATTACCGACTTTGATCAATTTGAATTAAAGGCTTTGACTAAGGACGCAGAAATATTACTAATCGAATTACCAATGCAATTAGCATAGTTGGTAAAACAAAATGGCTTCCCTAATTGCTTTTTTATAAATTGAATTGTACTAATAAAGAATAAGTGCGCCCCATTGCATAGATACCTGATCCATGCGTTTTGTATTTTTCATTGAGTAGGTTAATGCCACCTAGCTGTATAAATACATTTTTAAATTGTTGATTTATACTGATATTAAATACATTCCAATTGGGTGTGCCATTTTTACCAATGCGGTTATCGTCTTTATCACCCTGTGCCAAACGATCTTGCTTACCTGCAAATAAATGTTGAATAAGAATTTTCGTATTATTTTTTTTCCATGCCAATTCTTGTTGTCCAAACATAGGAGGAATACGTCTCATTGGTTCATTCTTTGTTTCATTTTGACCGTAGGTGTAGGCTAGATTACTTGACCATCTAAACTGTGTATTGAATTGAAGAGCCAAATTGGTTTCAAATCCTTGAATAAAAGAAGCTTCCGAATTTTGTTTGGAATATACTTGATAGCCACTGATGATACTCCCTGTCACCTTTTGTCTTGTGATGATATCATTTAATTTTAAGTAAAAGCCACTTAAATCAAATTGAATCAGTTTTGTATTTAGTTTGTATCCCAATTCATAATGCAACGATTTCTCAGGTGCTAAATTACTGGTTGGTAATTCATATCTAAAATCAACAATACCTAATGTGCCCATATCATCAATATTAGGAGCACGGTATCCAGAGGATAGGGAAGCATACACTATATTGGATGTATTTAATTTATAAGAAACACCTCCATTTCCAACTAATGCGGATGGCTTAATATTCACTGCTCCTATACTTGTATCTATTAATTGTATACCAAATTTATTCCAACGTACTCCTGCTTCGAAATGCCATTTTTGTACATCAATTTTATGCAAATTAAATACAGAAAAACTTGTATAGCTGCTATTGTTAGGGTATAAGCCCCTTTTATTGACAGATAATCCCGTGGTTAAATTTTTATCTATCAGTTCGCTTTTTATTTTATCCGAATTGTAATCTATCCCTGAATTGATTTGCCAATTTTTAGTCGGATTGGAATAGAGGTCAATACTTGTTCCATTTGAATTCACTTGATCTCTTTCGTATTTATAAATAACATTATTCAATTTATTACTTTCTCTTGCTTCATTTGAATATTGTAAAGACTGAATCACTTTAATTTTAGAAAGGTATTTTGACTGTATATTTTTTTCCCACTGAACAGAATGGATATTTCTTTCCTGTTTAGTAATTTTGTTTACTTTAAAACTTTCCAATAACACTTTATGATAAATAGGCACATCTTTTTGTATAAAGAATCGAGATGAAATGGTCATTTCTCCTGCTTTATTCAATTGTAATTTAGCAATCGTATTGATTCCTGTTTCGCCATAACCACTTGGACTTTGAATACCCACACCCTTTCCTCCAACTAAGTCTCCAAAATTCCTTAATGTGATACCGGACTGTATTGCAAAGTTTTTTTGCGCATATTGAACAGTTGTTCTGTTAGACATTTCCATATTCTGTCCAATATATTTAAGCGAGGTGCTTGTGCTCCAAGTCTTTTTTTGATTGTACATAGGCATATAGGAATGCAAATGAATCACACCTCCAATGGCATCTGATCCATATTCTACAGAACCAGTTCCTTTGTATACTTCAATTTGATTGATCGTATATAAATCGATATTGTTTAAATATTGATTAGGCCCATATCTGAAAGTTGCATTGTTAATACGAACCCCGTCAAGCATTAATAAAGTTTGATTGCCAGTTAAGCCTCTTACAAACGCAGAGCCCCCGCCATGGTTTGTTTTTTGAACAAAAACGCCCGAGCTACCCATCAGAGCCTCTGGAGTTGTTCTATAATTGCCTAATTTAATCGCTTCAATATTTTTTTGCACTAAGCTATAAGGAAGATTAAGCTTGTTTTTTTGAAGTATCCTACTTTTTACAATTATTGAATCTAAATAAATATAGCTAGTATCATTCAAAATATTTTTCGTAGTTGCGTTTACATGGATAACACCGTAACTAAGATAAAATACAGTTATTAAAACAGATACCAACCTTATTTTATTGCTCAATCCTAATTTTTTATTCAATTGCATCATCCTCCTTGTCTTTTTTACGAATATTGTTTAAATGTCAAAAAAGCCATTCAAGAAAATAATTTCATGAATGGCTTTTATTTATTGGCGCTTAATCAATCAATTATTTTTATAAAAGCACTTCTCTTAGGCGCTGGCATCTCACTATTGATGCCCTTAATTGCCTTCCATAAAATTTGATTAAACAATAAATCCGGCACTTTATCTTCCTTGCTAAAATCTAAACTTTCGCTCAATTTAGACAAAGCATCTACCTTAATATTTCTTTCATTTAAATCTACTAATGGACTGATTGCATTAAATGGTGTCTTGTTTACTTTAGTATCAAATGATCTCCACATTGGTTCTGCTGCGGCATCATATTGACTCATTGGAGGTAAGCCAAGAATTAATTCCATAGTTCTAAGCATACTTGAAGTAGAATACATGGTATGATCTGCAAAGCCTCTTTTAACAAAGCCCCCTGCAAGATAGGCTGTTGAACGATGTGCATCTACGTGGTCTGCGCCATTTTGAGCATCATCTTCTAAAATAAAGATGGCTATTTTTTCCCATATTGGATGCTTACTTAAATATTCTACAAATAAACCTACTGCATAATCATTGTCTGCAACATGAGCAAATGGAGTCGGTCTTCCTACTCTAGTGCCTTCTGTATGGTCATTGATAAAACGCATCGTATTTAAAGCAGGTACTTGGTTGATGGCATACAATGAATCAAAATCTCTTTTCCATTGATAGAACCTTGATGTGTCTCTTACTTTCTCATCCCAGCTTGTAAAATATGGACAGAATTTCCCTTGTAAGGTTGGATAATTTGCTTCATAATCATCTGCAAATTCTCCGTAGGTTCTAAAGCTAACTCTTGCTTTTAATGCGTGATCCCATAAAAATCCACCTTTAGGCGAAGCTATATTTTTTTGTCCTTCATAATCATAGGTACCTCCACGTCCGCCATAGCTAGTGACCCAAGTCTTTTCATTGTAATCGTTCGCATAAGCCCCCATACTCCAACTATGTCCGTCTGCACTTACTTCTGCATCTACATAAAAATTATCTAATAAAACAAATTGCTCGGCAATAGCATGTTGATTTGGCGTAATGGTTCTACCAAAAAGCAATAAACTGCTATCTCCGTTTCCTTGAGGCAAATCACTTAATACCTGATCATAAGTTCTATTTTCTTTGATGATATAAAATACATGCTTGATAGGGGAACTATCGCCTACATTTTTAGGAATTGGATTGCCTTGCATACCTGAAGTAGACAATTCCTTATTTTTATTATAAGGGGTATTCAAATACACTTGCTTAGTTAAGTTATTAAGTTCGGCCAATGTTGGTTCCTTAAATATAGAAAGTGTACCCTTAAACAATCCACCAATATATTCTACCGGTTCTGGTTTTGCTTTAACATCTCCAGCTTGATAGTTCACAGCTTGCTTTCTTTGCACTGGACTTGGACCATTTGGATTTGCTTTTGAACTAAGGCCTTTACCATTGGTTACAAACAAAGTATTACCTACAATTTTTAAATTAGTTGGATACCATCCAGTAGGGATAAAACCGATACTTGAACTAAATCCTTTTTTTGTTACATCAAAAACGGCTAAGTTATTATTATCGGCATTGGCCACATATAATCTTGATTCATTTTCACTTAAAGCTAAACCATTTGTGGTTGATCCATTTGGTGCATTTGCAAATAATGCGCAATTCAATACTTCAATAATTGTTAAAGATTTTGTATCCACTACAGCGACGCTGTTGTCGTTGGCATTGGCCACATATAAATAGCTTCCGTTTTTAGTTAACAACAACTCATTTGGATTGTCTCCAATGGCTAATTTTTTTACTGATTGTTTTGTTTTTGTATCCCATATCAATAATCGATCTGCTCCCCATAAAGAAATGTATAATTGTTTTTTATCCGCGCTTAAAACACAAGTATATGCTTCTGCACCTAATGGGTAGGTATTGAATTTTTTTGTTTCAAGATTGATTTCGTACAATGAATTATTTTCTTTTGATACCACATACATCGTATTAGTTGCATCATTGATACAAAGTCCAGTTGGTGAAATTCTAACAGGCCATTTTCCTCCAAGCTTAATAGAGTCAACTAATTTTAATGTATTTGATCCAATAGCATATTTTAAAATCCAATTATCATTGCCTCCACTCGCATATAAGAATTGGTTATTTTGACTAAATGCCAATCCATACCAACTCTTAGGCGTAGTAGCATAATCTAATATTGTCTGCTTGGCAATATCTACCAAGTGAATACCTTGAGTACTTTGGCCATTATTTGTAATAGCAGCATATTTTTTATTTGGGCTTACTACAATATTCAATGGCAAATCTTCTAGTGGTAACTGTTTTCCGATCGGACTTAATTTCCAATTATTTGGCAAAACGGTCTGTTTCATTTGAGCTTTACTTGTCATAGTTGCGAGCAAACTAGCAACTATACAAACAAGTGTGAATTTCATTTTCATAAATTGCTGATTATTGATTAATAAATTTAAGGATACATTTAATATTATTGGATAATGGTACCGGATGTTTTATAATGTTCTGTTCTTTGTTCTTTTTCATTATCCATAATAGGACCTTGTTTGATCTTTCTCCAATCTAACTGATAATTGTATTTTTTCATTGCCTTGTCCCAATCAAATACTTCCTGACTAGGGAATTCAAAATAGTAGGGACTAAAGTCTGGTTCATTTGTAAAAAAGTCTGTTAATAGGGAAGCGGTTACATCATATTGATTGACATATGGAACGCCTAGGACATTATAAATCACTTTTAAGATGGATCCAAAATTTGCATGGGTATTTGAAACATAGTTCTTTTTTACATAAGGTCCAGCCATCATTAATACACTTCTGTGCGCGTCAATATGATCTACTCCACCTTGTGGGTCATCTTCTGTTACAATCACTAACATATCCTTCCAATAAGGTGTTTGACTTAAAAATTGCATCATTCTACCTAATGCCAAATCATTGTCTGCAACGTAAGAATGCGAAAACGGATAACCATCTTCTGGTCTAGGTCCGGCTGTGTGGTCGTTAGGCAACATTACCGTCAATAACTGCGGTAAACTATCTTTACCATTCAACCATTTTTTTGTAAACTCGTCTTCAAATTGTTTCATTCTAAATTGATCCGGAATATTGGTATTGTATCCTGCAAAATTGTGTGAAGTTCTTTCCCATACGCCTTTCTGCATTGGCACCATTACAATATGTCCAGCACCAGTTGCAGTATCATACCAATCTTCTCTTACATGCGCAGTTTCATTTGCTTGTCCAAAATTATAATAGCTAATTTTTTTTCTGTCTAATGCTTCCCATAAGCCACCAATTTCGGAATAGTCTTCTGGGTCCATACTACCTGTAGATCCAGGAAATCTTCTACCAGATGCGGTCGAAAAGTAATCGGCAGACTTATTTGTACTAGAATTGGCTTCTACCCATTCATTTGGTATCACGCCCATCATCCAGTGGTGTCCATGAATGGATGCATCACTGTCGCAATAAAAATTATCACTTAACGAAAATTGCTTTGCAATTTTAATATGATTTGGTGTCACGTTAACGTGCTTGACAAATTTATTTTTACCATACACATTCACATCTAATCCAAATCTTGCTAATGTTGGATCGCCATTCACTGTTTTCATTTGACCAAAAATTTCATCAAATGTTCTATTTTCTTTAGTAATAAAAACCACATGTTTGATAGGACTTGCTTTACTACCAGGTAAAACAGGTAATGGTAAACTATCTGTTTGTTCTTTTACAATATATGTTTGAGCCAATGTTTGTTTTGTATAAGCAGCAAGTGTAGTAGGGTCTGGATTCACAACATCTTGAAAACTACCTAATTGAATATCACCAATATAAGTCCCTTGTTTTGGAATAGTGAATTGTTTACCTCCATTTGGGCCTGCACCTAATCCTCTGCAAGATGTGATATATAAATGTGTATCATCATTTGAAAGTGCAACTCTTGTTGTGCCCCAACCAGTTGGAATCAATCCAATTGTAGCACTAGTTTTTAAATCAATTTTTGCAACAGCATTAAATCCTAGCAATGCCACATATAAAAATTGTTCGTCTTTTGACATGGTAATACCAAATGGAAGTAAACCTCTATAGCGGTCTAATTTTGGATCCACTAAAATTGGAATATGCTTGACAATCTTTCCTTTTTTATAATCAATCACTGCAATATTATCATTCGTCGCATTCGTCACATAGGCATACTTTTTACCTACTGCGATTGAATTAGGACTTGCACCTCCAATTACTTCTGCATCTTCCACCAATTCACCTAACTGCAAACCAGTTTTTAGTTTTGCTCTTGTAGTATTAGACGTTAGGTCTATACAATACACGCTCATTGACTCTTTCACATTTGGGTCTCCTAAACCTGGAATTTTTTTACCATCAATCACCGTCCCTTCGATGGATGCTTTTGTATTATTACCGTATGGGTGCCATCCAATATATTGACTTTGTATATTTTCTTTTGTGGTACCCGCAACCAAAGGGTAATCATACATACCAACATTTGCAACTAAGACTGTTTTTTGATCTGGCGAAATTGCTAAACCAAAAGGCTGTCTACCTGTGGGTATTGAAGCGACTATTTTATTTTGTGCAAGACTATAACGAACCAATCTAAAATTTCCTCTATCTAAAATTAATAAATCATTGCTAGCACTATGATAAACGATATCACTAGTGAAACTACCTTCAAATACTTTTCCATTGAATGATCCATCCAATTTTATAGAATCAATTTTTTTGAAATTTTTATAATCATAAACAATTACAGTGCCTTCGTTTCCGCCACTTAGGTATACAATTTGTTTTAATGGATGAAATGCGATTCCTAAGAATGCACCTTTTTTAAGTGGACTCTCATTAGATTGATGGTATTCAGGAATGCGTTTTGAATGATGATTTTTTAAATTTATTAAAGTCAATGCATTTTCATGTAATGTAATGGCAACAGCACCATCAGGAGAAATTTTTAATCCAAATGGGTCATTGGTGATCCTCAATGATTTGCCGGCAGGTTGAACAAAACGTCCACTTGGTAAAATTGAAAAACTATTCGTATCAATCCTCGCATAGTCCTTATAACCTGGAACTGATAAGTATGTTTGTTTCGATTGACTATATGTTGTTAACGAAACACATGTCAATAATAAAAGACAAGTAACTGAAAATAGTTTTTTCATAAAATTTAGTTGAACAACAAACCTACCAATAATTGATATGGTTCTATTTTATTTGAAACATTAATTTATTGTTAAGCAAACGTATTATTTTTTATACTTATACTGTTTATTGTGGTTAACAATTACTAAACAATTAGTTCATCTATTGTTCACATCCATTTTCGATTTTGTTAAAGAATTCACAATAGGTTTGCGCTTCAAAATAATAACTATGATTTCAAAACAACTATGTATTAAGTGGATCCTTACGCCACTTATGTTATTGGGATTGAGTTTAAGCTCAATCGCTCAGAACATACAATTTAAAGGAAAAGTGGTAGATGCGGAATCCAAAAAAGCTTTGGAATCTGCTACTGTGTCTGTAAAAGGACAGGCTACAAAAACTGATGCAAATGGCGCTTTTAGTTTAAACAACTTAAATGCGAATGCTGCTGTTTCAGTTTCATACATTGGTTATGTTACTAAAACAGTGACTGCTTCCAACGATGCAGTTATTGTAGAATTAGTAAAAGCCGATGAATTATTAAACGAAGTGGTTGTAACAGCGCTAGGTATTAAGCGTGAAAAGAAAAAATTAGGTTACGCTTCTCAAGAAATTAAAGGTGAAAGCCTAACAGTAGCAAGAGAATCAAACGTTGTAAGCCAATTAGCTGGAAAGATTGCTGGGGTTACTGTTGTTGGAGGTAATTCTGGTATTGGAGGTTCTGCTAGAGTAACAATAAGAGGTGAAAGATCTGTAGATTTAAATAAAAATCAGCCATTGTACGTAATTGATGGTGTGCCTATTAGTAATTCAATCGTTGGTGGTAGTGGTCGCGGAAATTTAGAAGTTGACTTTGGTAACGGCGCTGGATTTGTTAACCCGGATGACGTTGAAAGCATCAACGTTTTAAAAGGTCCAGCAGCCTCTGCTTTGTACGGTTCAAGAGCAGCTAATGGTGTTATTGTAATTAAAACAAAATCTGGAAAAAGTAACAAAGGAATTGGTGTAGAATTTAATAGTAATGTTACAGTTGAGAGTGCATTAAAACTTCCAGAGTTTCAAAATAAATATGGTCAAGGAAATGGTAACGGTGGACCTTTTGAATTCAAGAATGGCGCCGGTGGTGGTTTAACTGATGGAACTGATGAGGGATGGGGTCCTGCTTTTACTGGGCAGTTATATGCACAATATAATTCACCAAGAACATTAAATGGTCAACCGATTGATTTTTTAGGGGGAGATTTGAATGCGCCTGCAGGAAGTGTGATCACACCTACACCTTGGTTAGCAGATGTGGATGGCGTTGCTAATTTTTTCCAAACAGGAAGAACGCTTACAAATAACGTTGCAATTGTAGGAGGAAATAAGGACGGAGACTTTAGATTATCTTATACCAATTTAGATCAAACAGGTATTGTTCCAAACACAGATTTAAAAAGAAATACAGTTTCATTTAGTGGAGGATACAATTTAACCGATAAATTCTCTGCACGTACTTTTGTATCTTATATAAAAAGTAATAGTGGAAATAGACCATCAATTAGTTATGGTACAGAAAGTATCATGTACTTGTTTACAAGTTGGTTACCAAGATCTGTGAGCATGAATGATATGAAAAGATTATGGCAACCAGGTTTAGAAAACAGAAAACAATTTGGTTGGAACTATAATTACCATGACAATCCTTATTTAACAGTAAATGAGAATACAAATGGACAAGATTTAGACAGAATCATTGGTAATGTAATTTTAAAGTATGAATTAACGGATTGGTTAAACTTACAATTACGCTCTGCAACTGATTATGCATCAGAAATTAGATCTTATAAAAGAGCATTTAGTACACAAAGATTCCCATTTGGTCAATATCGTGAAGCAAGAATTACTACTGAAGAAAGAAATAGTGATTTCTTATTATCACTAAATAAAAAGTTGAATTCTGATTTTAATCTTTCTGGAACTTTTGGCGGTAACCAAACAAGTCAAAAAAGTAATTTTAATGAAGTAAATGCTGGTCAATTAAATATACCTGGCATCTACACTATTACTAACAATAGAGTACCTGTGGACGTAGCTCAATCTATTACCGGTAAAAAAGTAAACAGTTTATACAGCTCTGCACAAATTGATTATAAGAATTATCTATTTTTAGAATTGACTGGTAGAAACGATTGGAGTAGTGCGCTTACATTGCCTGAGGAGTTAAAAGCATTGGGTAATGAAAAGAACTCTTTTTTCTATTCTTCAGCTGCACTTAGTGCTGTTTTAAGTGAAATGGTTCAACTACCTGAATTCATTAATTTTTCTAAAATCAGAGGTAGTGTTGCACAGGTAGGTAATGATACAGATCCATTTACTTTCACACAAGCTTATAACCCAAGTACAGCTTATGGGTCGGCTCAAATTTATGGTGAGACAGATAGATTAGCTAACCTTTCATTGAAGCCAGAGGTGAGCACTGCATTTGAAGTTGGAACTGAATTAAAAATGTTTAAAAGTCTTGTTGGTTTAGATCTTACTTTTTATCAAAGTAATACAAAGAACCAGATTATCAATATACCACTTTCTACAACATCTGGTTACAATAGCAGATCAATTAATGCAGGTCTAATAAGAAACTATGGTTTTGAAGCAATGTTAAATTTGGTACCAATTGTTGGAAAGAACAATGGTTTCAAATGGAATGTCGATTTAAACTTCTCAACTAATAGAAGCAAGGTTATCGAACTTTCTGATGGACTTAAGAATCTAGTAATGGCAAGCAGAAGTGTAAGTATAGAAGCTAGAGTTGGAGAAAGAATGGGTGACATGTATGGAATTGGTTTTGCACGTGTTCAAAATACAAATCCAACTGGAAATTATTATGATGCAACTGGAAAATTTGTAGGTCAGATGGTATTTGACAATGGTAGACCAGTAAGAACTACTGAAAGAATTAAATTAGGTAATTACAATCCAGATTGGTTGGCAGGTATAAATAATGCTTTTACGTACAAAAATTTAAAATTAAGTTTCTTATTTGATGTTAGAATGGGTGGTGAATTGTACTCTCATACTCAAACAGTTGGTCGCGAGGGTGGTATCATCATTGAAACTTTAGAAGGTAGAGCTGATGGATATGACTTAACAAAACCAGGTAATGGCGTTATTGGTCAAGGTGTGAAAATTGTAGGTGGTCAGATTGTTCCAAATGATATCAAAAGAACTGCAAGAGAATGGCATTCTGCATGGACTGGAGGAAGAAACATAGCAGAAGGTGTAATGTATGATGCATCATTTGTAAAATTAAGAGAGCTACAATTAGGATTTAATTTACCACAACAAATGCTAAAGAACGGCCCGTTCAAAGGTGCTACGCTTAGTTTTGTAGGTAGAAATTTAGCCTTGTGGTCTGATGTTCCACACGTAGATCCTGAAGTAATGTCATTTACCGGAGGTACTGCTTTACCAGGTATTGAGTATATGTCAATCCCTTCATCAAGAAGTTATGGGGTTAATTTAAACCTTAAATTTTAAATTCTAAATACCAATATTATGAAAAAAATATATTCAATATTAGCACTCGCACTTATTCTTACGACGAGTGCATGTACAAAAGATTTTGCTGATATCAATACGAATAAGAACGTACCTACAGCAGTCACACCGGACTTATTAATATCTGGCGTTATAAAAAGTGCTGTGAACGAGCAAGTTAGTCAGGCTTGGGGAACAGGTAATTTACTAGTTCAGTATACTGCTAAAATTCAGTTCGTAAATGAAGACAGGTATCTTTGGGGTGAAAAGAATGGTATTTGGAATAATGTATATGGCAATATGAGAAACGTGGAGAATGTCATTGAATTGGCTTCAAGTGGAACGGTTAAACAACAAAATTATCTTGGAGTTGGACTAATCCTTAAAAGCTGGTTATACTCATTAGCAACAGATGCCTATGGTGATATCCCTTATTCTGAATCAATTAATGCAAAGAGAAGCAGCAATTATACACCAAAGTACGATGCTCAAGAGCAAATTTATATTGGTTTATTAGCTGACTTAAAGCGTGCTAACACAATTTTAGGAACTTCAAGTGAGCCAATTGCTGGGGACATTTTATTTAATGGTTCTGTAATTAAATGGAAGAAATTTGCTAATTCACTTAGACTAAGACTTTTAATGAGATTATCTAAAAAGAAAGATGTGAAGGCAGAGATGCAAGAAATTATTGGTAATAGCACATTAAATCCAATCATGTCATCAAATGCAGACAATGCTGAATTAAAGTATTTGGCGGATGTTCCTGCTAATCAGTGGCCTTTATATGGAACAAGAGTTGGTTCTTTTGATGAGATAAGAGTTAGTAAAACACTAAGTGATAGATTAAATGCAATCAGTGATCCTCGTTTAAATGTATTTGGACGTCCTTCTCAAAAATCTGTTGCTGCTGGAACTCCAAAAATTGAAGGTATACCAAACGGCTTAGGTGACGTTGCTGCTTTAAATTATAATTCTGGACCACAAGGTGTATCTAGAGTTGGTTATACTTATGCTTGTCTTGTTTGTAATGATCAAGGACAAACTCCACCAATTTCTAACGTTGCAAGAGGAATCATTATGAACTACTCAGAACTTCAATTTATTCTTGCTGAAGCAGTTGAAAAAGGTTTAGTAACTTCTACTGTATCAGCTGAAACTTTTTATAATGAAGGTATCAAGTCAAACTTTGATTATTATAAAGAGGTTGTTCCTGCTGCATACGGCATAAATGTAACTCCTTCTTCTGGCTATTTTACTCAACCTGCGATTGTTTATACTGGAACGAGTCAACAAAAGCTAGAGAAGATTGCTTTTCAAAAGTGGATAGCATTGATGTTTACAGGCTTGGAGGGTTGGTATGATTGGAGAAGAACAGGATTGCCAACAGTCGTTCCAGGCCCTGATAATTTGAATAACAATTTAGTTCCTGTAAGATTCATTTATCCTTTATCTGAGCAATCTTTAAATAAAGTAAATAGAGATGCTGCAGTGAGTAGACAAGGTGCTGATGATATCAATACAAAAATGTGGATCATAAAATAATAGTTTTTTTTGAATTTGAATTGGTGTATTGTTAAGCGGAAGAGCAGGTTTACCTGCTCTTCCTTATTTGTTTAAGATAAGATATGAGCCAAAATAAAAAGCAACATTCGGTTTTACTGTCTATCTATATAGCAGCAATTTGCTTTTTGACCTATGCATGCGTGTATGCCTTTAGAAAACCATTTACAATTGGTTTATATCTAAATGAGCCAAAGATATTTGGAGTAGATTATAAAAATATACTAGTCATTTCTCAAGTCATAGGGTATACGATTAGTAAATTTTGTGGAATTAAATATATTTCGGAATTAAAGCATATTGGAAGGGGCTGGGCTATTTTAATTTTACTTGTAGCATCTTGGATTCCTTTATTGTTATTTCCCTTAATTGATAGCCCTTGGAATGTGACCATGCTTTTTTTAAATGGATTACCATTAGGCGTGCTTTGGGGTTTAATTTTTTCTTTTGTTGAAGGACGAAAATCCACCGATTTTATTGGGGCAACTATGGCTGTGAGTTTCATTGTTTCTTCGGGCTTTGTTAAATCTGTGGGCAAATGGTTGCAAATGCAATACCTGATTGCAGAAAATTGGATTCCTTTTTATACGGGAGGTATTTTTATCATCCCAGTGATTGTGCTGGTATATTTATTGGAAAAAATACCCAATCCTACTTATGAAGAGAAATTAAATAAATCCGTTCGTGTTCCATTGAATAGCAAGGAAAGAAAGTATTTTTTTACTCAATTTAGTTTTGGATTAATTTCCTTCATTTTAATTTATATGTTATTGTCTTTATTTAGAGACATTAGAGACAACTTTGCAGCCGAGCTATGGAATGAATTAGGTTATGGCAATACAGCATCTATTTTTACAACAACTGAAATTCCAATTGCAATTTGTGTGTTAATCTTAATTGCAAGTATGATTTATATAAAAAATAATAAGTTGGCGTTTTTCTTAGCCCAAACAATTATTTTATGCGGCTTTATTATTTGTGGAGCAAGTACTTTATTATTTGTCAACCACTTTATTTCTGGGTTTTTATGGATTGTCTTAGTTGGTTTAGGCTTATACATGGGCTATATTCCATTCAATTCAATTCTATTTGATCGAATGATTGCTAGTTATAAATTAAAAGCCAATGTGGGGTATTTTATGTACTTAGTGGATGCATTTGGCTATGTTGCAAGTGCAGGGGTAATAATATTAAAAGGGACTATGGATGTCAATTTAAGTTGGACAACATTTTTTAGCAATGGCTTAGTTGTTTTATCTTTAATTGGTATCCTTTTTAGTATTTTAAATATGATCTATTTCTCAAAAAAATATAAAACAATACAATATGAATAAGTCGGCAATTGTGGTTGGAGCAGGAATTGTAGGCCTAGCGACTGCTAGAGCATTAGCAGAAAAGGGATATGCGGTTAAAGTAATTGAGAAGTCTCAATTTGCATTAGGAGCTAGTGTACGTAATTTCGGTATGCTTTGGCCTGTAGGTCAACCAGATGGTAACCTATACAATCGATCAGTAAGAACAAAAGAAATTTGGGTTGATTATTTAGAGACTGCTAAAATACCTTACAACGCTTGCGGTAGTTTGCATTTGGCATATTGCACAGAAGAGATGAATGTAGTAGAAGATATTGCGCAGTTTTTTCAATCTAAAAATCGACCGGTTTCTGTTATAAATAAAGATACGGTTTTATCACAGTACAATGGCATTAATGAAAATGGTTTATTGGGGGCATTAAGAAGTGAAGATGAAATCATCATAGATCCAAGGGAAGGGATTAAACATTTACCTGCTTTTTTGACCCAAAAATATGGAGTTTCATTTATTTGGGGAACAGCCATTACCAGTGTAACTAGTCATGGTGCTTTTGCAGGTAAAACAAAATACGAAGCAGATATAGTTTGTGTTTGTTCTGGTCAAGATTTTGAAACCCTTTATCCTGAACAATTTAAAGCACAGCCAATCATAAAAACAAAATTACAAATGATGCGCTTTAAGCATCAAGATCCTGATTATAAAATTGGTGCATCTGTTTGCGGCGGATTGTCTTTATTGCATTATAAAAGTTTTCATGCATCATCAGCCTTAACTAAATTAAGACTAAAGATAGAAGAGGAAATTCCAGAATATTTAAAATATGGTATTCATGTAATGGTATCTCAAAATAATCAAGGCGAATTAACGGTAGGAGATTCACATGAATATGCATTAGATTTTGAACCATTCGATAAAACAGAAATCAATGAAATGATTCTTGCTTACCTGAAAAAGTTCATGCATATTGACCAATGGGATATGATTCAATCATGGAATGGTATATATCCAATTATGACCAATGGTGCTGCAGAATTATTCTTAAATCCAGAACCAGGGGTCTATATTTTAAATGGTATTGGTGGACACGGTATGACCATGTCATTTGGTTTTGCAGAAGAAATGATTGAAACTATTTAATTTTAAAAAATCTATTTATGAATCATCCTATCGTAACAGAAATCTTTACTTTATTTAATACCAATGGCGGTTCAATGTATGGCGGAGAGGCTGTAACTCAATTAGAACATGCTTTACAAGCGGCTACATTGGCTAGAGAAAATAATGCCTCTGACTCCTTGGTGACAGCAGCATTATTACACGATATTGGCCATCTTTTACATGACCTACCAGACGATACTAGTGACAATGGAATAGACGATGTGCATGAAGCACTGGCTGCGAAATATCTGGAAACCTATTTTGTTCCTGCAGTGGTGGAGCCTGTTAAATTACATGTGGCTGCTAAAAGATATTTATGTGCAGTAGATCAACACTATTATGACACATTATCTGCTCCATCAAAAACAAGTTTAACCTTTCAAGGTGGTGTGATGAACGAAACTGAAGTGGTTGAATTTGAATTGAATCCCTTTTTTAAAGATGCTATTACATTGAGAAAATGGGATGATATTGCAAAAGATCCGGAGATGAAAACTGAAGCAGTTGAATTTTTTGCTTCCATGATTCAAAATAGTTTAAAATAATTTTTATGCAAATTCAATGTGTCGTATTTGACATGGCTGGTACCACGGTAAATGAAGACAATCTTGTTTATAAAACTTTACAAGCAGCTATCAATCATTACAATGTACCAGTAGATTTAGACCATGTATTATTACATGGCGCTGGCAAGGAAAAATTCCAAGCAATTAAAGACATCATTTCTAAAAGCCCTTATGCATTAGATGAAATGGTGCAATTAGAAGCGTTTAATTATTTTTTAGCGCAATTAGATATTGCTTATAAAAACTTTAAAGTGACTCCAATGCCAGGTGCAGAACAGGTTTTTATTGCATTAAAAGAAAAAGGGATACAAGTTGTCTTAAATACAGGCTACAATAGAGCAACTGCAGAAAGTTTATTAGCTCAATTAGGTTGGTCAGAAGGAGCACAAATAGATCTTTTAGTAACTGCCTCTGATGTACTGCACAATCGTCCTATGCCAGATATGATTCTTTATGCAAAAGATAAATTGAACATAGCAGACACAAAGCAAATGGTTAAAATTGGAGATTCTTGTATTGATATTGAAGAGGGTAAAAATGCAGGCTGTTTGTTGAATATTGGTATTACGACAGGTGCACAAACCGAAACACAATTAATGCAAGCAAAGCCAGATTATATCGTTCATAGTTTATCGGCAATGTTAGAAATTATTTCAAAGTAGATTTTCTAATAATTTTGCGTATTTTCGTGAAACGTTCTTTCATGAAAAAGGCTCTAGTTTTTAGTTTATTATTTTTTTCAAGTGTTTCAATATTTGCTCAATTACCTGCATTTTATCGAATTGATAGTACCATCAATGCAGAAATAGCACAACATAATATTGCTGGTGGTGTGGCTTTGATTGCCAGTAATGGAAAAATAATCCATCATAAAGCCTATGGTTTTTCTAATATAGAGGCAAATAAAAGCATGGAAGAAAATGCCATTTTTCGTGTTGCCTCTCAGACTAAAGCCATTATATCTGTCGCTGTACTTCAGTTAGTAGAAAGAGGACAAATTCGTTTAGAGGATCCCATTGAAATGTACTTCCCAGAATTTTCTAGTCAAAAAGTGTTTGTTAAAACAGCAGATTCATTGGTGCTAGTTGATAGGGCAAGGTCCATTACCATCAGAGATTTATTGACACATCAAGCTGGTATTAGTTCAGCAGACGAGTATCCTTATTTACAAAAAGAGTTTCTTAAATATGGATTAAGTAATAGCGGTGTGACACAATATCCAAACCTTAGAGCGGAAATTGCGCAAATTGCAAAAATGCCTTTAGCGCATCAGCCTGGTGCAAGATTCAGTTATGGCCTTAGTACCAATGTACTAGGTGGCTTGATTGAATTTGTTACCAAGCAAAATTTAGACACCTATTTAACAGAAAACATCTTTAAGCCATTAGGGATGAAGGATACCTATTTTTACCTTCCTAAGTCAAAACAAAATAGACTTGTCGAAATCTATATCAAACAAAATAATAATTTAAAGGCGGCAGATAGAGCGGCAATGCCAGTGGATTATCCTTTGTTAGAAAATGCAACTTATTTTTCGGCCATTGGTGGATTGGTTTCTACCACCTATGATTATTTCCTGTTTTTTAATCATCTATTGAATTCGGAAAATTCAAAAAATAAATTTCGCTTATTACAACCAGCCACAAAAGCGCAGTTACTTACAAATCAGTTAGGTGAGAAAACTTTTATTTTTGGCGGATTCCCTTCTCTGAATCAATTTGGTTTAGGGGTCGGATTGACTTCTGTGAAAGGACAATCAATTAACAAAGCATCAGTTGGCTCTTATTTTTGGGGCGGCGCTTTCAATACAGCTTATATGGTGGACCCAAAGCGAAATATAATAACCTTATTTTATTTTCAAAGAACGCCGTTTGTGTTGCCTCCCTTGTTAAGTAAACTAGAGAAAACAACTATAGAAATTATTGACCAACAATAATGAATCAAGCATTAGCACAATTTATCCAACATGCCATAGCAGAAGATATCGCTCAAATAGGCGATATCACAACCATGGCGACCATACCCAAAGACCAAGTAGGGCATGCGCAATTTTTGGTGAAGGAGGCTTGTATTATTGCAGGCGTGGAGATGGTGACTTGCATCGCGCAAATGATTGATGCGAATTTAAAAGTGGAATTTAAAGTGCAAGATGGAGATGCAGTGCATCAAAATCAAGTGATTGGTCAATTGCAAGGCCAGATTCATAGTATCTTATTGGCAGAAAGACTCATGCTTAATTGTATGCAAAGGATGAGCGGTATTGCCACCAAGACGCATCATTTAAAAAGCATGATTGCTGCCTATTCAGCTAAAATATTAGATACCAGAAAAACAACACCCAATTTTAGAATAGCCGAAAAATGGGCCGTTCGTATTGGAGGAGGAGTGAATCATCGTTTTGGTTTGTATGATATGATTTTAATCAAAGACAATCATATAAAAGCGGCTGGAAGTGTTCGTTTGGCATTAGAAGCGACTGGGCAATATTGTACGGCCGAAAAAATAAATCTACCGGTGGTAGTGGAAGTAAAAAATCAAGATGAGCTATTAGAAGCTTTATCATTTGATTTTGTCACTAGAGTTTTGCTAGACAATATGACTCCAGCAACTGTGGCAACTATGGTTACAATCAATCAAAACAAAAAACCATTAGAAGTTTCTGGAGGCGTCAATCAAGATAATATTGTTGCATATGCCTCTACTGGTGTGGATTTTATTTCGATAGGCGACTTAACCCATCATATTGAATCAGTAGACATCTCTTTAAAAATTGTATAATTTAATTGAATATGGACTTACAAGAAGAAGTAGTTAAAGTTGGATTTATAGATAGACCATTGCCAGAAGGGGTAGATTTAGTAAAAGCAATTCAACTTTTAAAGGAACAAAAAAATGCAGTCATTCTTGCGCATTATTATGTAGCCGATGAAATTCAAGCGATTGCTGATTTTGTTGGGGATAGTTACGCCTTAGCGCAATATTCTCAAAAAGTCAATGCTTCTATGATTGTGTTTTGTGGGGTACACTTTATGGCAGAGACGGCTAAAATATTGAATCCAAATGCCAAGGTGATTTTGCCCGATCTACATGCTGGCTGTTCTTTAGCGGATGCCGCACCCGAAGCAGCTTTTAGAGATTTTAAAGCTTTACATCCCGATGCAGTTGTGGTAAGTTATATAAACTGTACTGCTGCTGTAAAATCGATGAGTGATTATATTTGCACTTCTTCTAATGCAGTGGATGTGGTAAAAGCCATCCCGCTGGACAAAGAAATCATATTTGCACCTGATGCCAACTTAGGGAGGTATGTAGAAAAAGTAACTGGCAGAAAAATGCATATCTGGGAAGGTGCTTGTATGGTGCATGTAAATATATCGGATGCGAAGCTTGCACAATTGATGGAACTGCGACCAGAAGCCATTTTAATTGCACATCCAGAATGTCCTAGTTCGATTTTAGATAAAGCAGCATTTATTGGTTCCACAAAAGCATTGATAGACCATGTAAGTAAATCCGATCATCATTGTTTTATTGTAGCTACCGAAGCGGGTATTTTATTTAAAATGAGAGAAGCAGCTCCAGGAAAAATATTGATTCCAGCACCTTCTTTTGAAAACAATACCTGCGCATGTGCAGAATGTCCATATATGAAAATGAATACCTTGGAAAAATTATACAATGCCTTGCAATATGAATTACCGATGGTGCATATTGACCCACATGTGCAAGAAGGGGCGCTAAAAGCACTTCAAAATATGTTATCTATTTAATGCAAATGCAATCTAATTCTACCTCTTATGATGTTGTAATTGTAGGCACTGGTGTTGCGGGTCTTGCTACGGCCATTTATTTGGCAGAAGCTGCTGCATTAAGCAATCAAACAATTTCAATATTATTGGTATCAAAAGCGGCCGCAACCGATACCAATACAAGTTGGGCGCAAGGAGGTATTGCGGCTGTAGCTTCTGATGAAGATAGTTTTGAAGCACATATAGTAGATACATTAGATGCTGGTGCTGGAAAAAACGACTTACATATTGTTCGTAAAGTAATTGAAGCTGCCCCCGATGCAATGCAAGATTTAATCCGTTGGGGTATTGATTTAGATAAAAAAATAGATGGGACTTATGATTTAGTGAAAGAAGGTGGGCATCAGTTTTCACGAATCTGGCATAAAGCAGATAGTACAGGAAATTCATTACAAGCGACCTTGATGCAAAGAGTAAGCCAGTTTAAGTCCATAGTATGTAGTGAAAATACGGCCATTGTTCAAATTGAAAAAGACGCTCATGGCACATTCCATATACAAGCAATCCATAATCATACATCCCATCAGACCTATCCCAATTTAATCGTTGAAAATTGTATTCATATTCAATGTGCACAATTGGTTTTGTCAACAGGTGGTCTTGGTATGGTTTATGCAAAAACAACGAATCAAACCATTTCAACTGGAGACGGAATCGTTTTTGCTAGTCAACTAGGTGCAACAATGAAAGACCTTTCATTCATTCAATTTCATCCCACTGGTTTATTTGAATCAAATCAGAGTGGCACCTATTTAATCACAGAAGCACTAAGAGGAGAAGGTGCTATCCTAAGAAATAAAGAAGGCGTTGATTTTATGCCTCAATATGATGCCAGGGCTTCTTTAGCACCAAGAGATATTGTTTCAAGGGCGATAATGAGCGAAATTAAAAAAAGCAAAACTGAATATGTTTATTTAGATGCTACAGGACTTAGTGCATCTACTATTCTAAAACATTTTCCAAATATACAGACAGCTTGTTTAGAAAAATTAGGCATTGATATTTGTAAACAATGGATTCCAGTGCTACCTGTTCAACATTATACTTGTGGTGGTATACAAGTGGATGAGTTTGGTGGAGTGGTTGGTGTAGATGCGCTCTTCGCCATTGGAGAAGTCGCATCAACAGGTTTGCATGGTGCAAACAGATTGGCATCAAATTCATTGATAGAAGGCATTGTTTTTGCAAAATGGGCTGCAGTAAAAATGATCAATGCTTTGAGTCATGATACAGCACTGCCAATTTCAGCTTATCATTTTAAACCAATTATAGTCAAGCAAATTGATCGTGCATTGGTACAAAATTGTTTATCCAATTATGCTGGAATAGAAAAAACATCAGCTGATTTAAGAAAAGGACTCAATGAATTATCCCATGCATATCAGAATGCAAATGTATTAAAATACTGGTCCCTCAAAGAATGGGAAAATGATTTGTTATATCAGGTTGGAATTTTGATATTCAAAGATGCATTGGCACAAACCGAAAATAAAGGTGTATTCTTTAATTTAGATTTAGAATAAAAATAATTTAAGCTTATTATATCTTATTTAATTTAAGAAAATCCAACCTTATCTATTCAAAGTGGTAGTGTAATAAAACGTCTTGATCTATCACCTTTGTTTCAATTAAAGACAATTGTAACTTCTTATCTAATACACGGAATTCATCCAATCCAAGCATTGGTATTCCATTTACATCATTCAAAATAGACGGTGCAATAAACCAATACAGTTCATCTGCTATATTTTGTTGAATCATGCTTGAATTCAATTGGCTTCCGGCTTCTGTTAATATTTTATAGTAGCCTAGTTCAAGTAATGTTTCTGAAACAGATGAAAACAAAAGTCCTTGTTCATCAAATATACCTGTAATACATTCCGTATTTTCTGACAACTCTATACTTGGAGGATTGGCGGTAATAAAAATAATTTTTGTAGCTGTACGAGGATAAAAAATTGGTAAATTTTCATATTGTTTTTCAAATAACTCCAGGTCTTTATCAATGATAATTACATTGGTTTCTTGAATCCCTCCTACAGTATTTCTTATGGTTAAACTTGCTTGATCTTGAATCACCGTTTTATAAGAAGTTATAATAGCATCCACATTGCTTCTTAAATAATCGTGAACATATTGCCTAGAAGCAGCATTGCTTATCCATTGGCTATTTTTGGCGTAATCAGCAATTTTTCCATCAATTGTGCTTGCTAATTTTAAAATATAGTAAGGTCTTTTTTTATTTTGATTGGTAAAAAAACGCGAATTTAACAAAGAAGCTGTTGGCTCATTGATTACTTCCACTTCAATACCAGCTGCCATTAATTTTTCAACACTTGCCACTTTTGGATTAGGGTCCAAGCTAGCTATGACCACTTTTTTGATTTTATGTCGGATAATCAAATCGGCACAAGGTGGTGTTTTCCCAAAATGAGAGCAGGGTTCTAGGCTAACATATAAGGTGGATTGACTTAGGTCAGTTGTGTTTTGGAGTGCTTGTTCTATGGCATACACTTCGGCATGTGGTCCACCCAATTTTTGATGAAATCCTTCTCCAATGACCTGATCTGCTTGATTTACAATAATAGCACCTACAAAAGGATTGGGCCTAATATCGTTTTCAATGGCATTTTTAGCTAAATTAATACAGTAATCTATGGCTTCATTCTTCTTCATTGGATTATCTTTGCAGTTCAAAATTACTCAAACCATCGCATATGTTTACAGGTATTGTTCAGAAAGGGAAGATACATGCAATTAGCCCAGCCGAAGATGGATGGGAATTAGCTATAAGTATGCCAAGTTTTGCATCCATTGTTCAACTAGGAGATAGTGTAGCGATAGATGGTGCTTGTCTAACTGTGACGAAAGTAGTGGACGATAACATGTATTTTTTTGTGTCAACAGAATCCATCGCAAAAACAATTATTAGAAACTATAAGGTTGGAGACGCAGTGAATACCGAACTACCCATGCAGCCAAATTGCTACTTAGGAGGCCATTATGTGCTGGGTCATGTGGATGCGACTGCCAAAGTCAATAAAATCGATATTACCCCTACCGCTTGGTTTTTAACCATCCAAGTACCTGAACAATTTGTAAAATATATTGTTTATAAAGGGTCTATTGCAATCAATGGAGTAAGCCTTACGATCAATGAAGTGAGCGATCAACTAATTGATCTTTGTATTATCCCAACTACACTAGACAAAACCAATATCAATCAACTTGCAGTTGATAGTATTGTAAATATTGAATTTGATATTTTAGCAAAATATACAGAACAGTTACTTCTAAAAAGAAATGTGTAATGTTTGATACTGTGCAGGAAGCATTAGATGCTTTTAAATTAGGACAGCCAATTATATTGGTGGATGACGAAGACAGAGAAAATGAAGGGGATATTGTTTTTCCAGCAGCTTTAGCTTCCCAAGAAAAAATTAATTTTTGCACAAAATATGCAAGAGGATTAGTGTGCATTGCTATACATCCATCCATTGCAAATCAAATTGGTATAACTCCAGTTAATACCAATCATGCAGATCCTTTTCATACTGCATTTTATGATTCTATTGATGCAATTCCGGCCCTTGGCATCACAACAGGCATTTCTGCAAAAGAAAGGGCAATCACTGCGCGTCAGGTGGTGGATCCTTCTGCAAAACCAACAGATTTTATTAAGCCTGGTCACTTGTTTCCAGTAGTGGCGAAAGAGGGCGGCTTATTGGTTAGAAAAGGCCATACCGAAGCGGCTGTTGATTTATGCTTACTAACAGATATGGCACCTGCTGCTATTATTTGTGAAATCATGGACGAAGATGGCGATATGCTTAGGAGAAACGGATTAGTTGATTTTGCAAAAACACATCAACTAAAAATGATCAACATTGAACAATTGATCGAATATAGAAAGTCTGTTAATTTAGATCTTAAATTTCAATCTTCAGATTCAAATAAATCAATTGAAACGACAGAAGCTACAATGGAGCTGATTGCTCAATCACAACTCCCAACTGAGTTTGGGTTGTTTAAGTCCTTGGTTTTTGAAAACAAACATACAAAAGAGGCACATGTGGTGCTATGCATGGATAGTGAAAAATCCAATCAACCAATTGTACGTTTCCATAGTGAATGCTTAACGGGAGATGTTTTTGGTAGTGTACGTTGCGATTGTAAAGCGCAACTGACAAATGCATTAGAACAGATTGCAAAAAATAAACACGGATTTTTAATTTATTTAAAAGGGCATGAAGGAAGAGGGATAGGTATTGGTCAAAAAATTGCAGCTTATGCCTTACAGGATCAAGGTGAAAATACATTTCAAGCAAATCTTAGTTTAGGACTACCAGAGGATGCTAGAAATTACCAAGATGCGATTGCAATACTCAAACATATGCATGTGAATCAATTTTCATTTATCACGAACAACCCAGATAAAGTAGGAGCGATTCAGGAAGCTGGTTTTAAATTTGAACAAATGATTGTTCCACCATTTGTGACGGAGCAAAATAAAAAATATTTACAAGACAAGGCAACTATTGCCAATCATAAAATTACCTTCTAGTATGATCGCCATTATCAAAGCAAATTTCAATGCCCATATCACAGATTTATTATTAGCTGGATGCATAGATGAACTAGAAGCTAAAAAAGAAGCTTACAAAGTTTTTGAATGCGCTGGTGCTGTTGAAACTGTGGTGTTTGCCAATCGAATTATTGAGACGAAGCAATATGACTGCGTGGTGGTGATTGGTGCGATCATAAAAGGGGATACAGACCATTACGAATATGTTTGTCAATATGTGACCCAAGGCTTTGCAACTATTGCAGCCACAAAATTAACGCCGGTCATCTTTGGTATTTTAACCACTCAGAACGAAGCTTTAGCTTATGAGCGTGCTGCCATTGATAAGATGAATAAGGGACAAGAATTTGCAAACACTGCTATTGAAATGATTCATTCTTTCAAATCACTTTAGTTTTGTAGCTTTTATTTTATTGTTTAATTATACTAGGAAATTATTTCACTTGTTCGTATAAGTGATTGATTAAGCCATCGGCCAATCCAATTTTAGGAACATGAATTTCATCTATATTGGCCCATTTCATAGTATTTGCATAAATACGCAATGCAGGCACAATCACATCTGCTCTATCTCTTTTTAAGAGATAGGTGTGCATTCTTTCCTCCACAGACATTGGCTCTAATACTCGAAGGAATTCTCTAATCACTTCTATAGGAATACTCTTTATATTTTTTGAATTAATCATGGAGTAAATTTTATTAATATTGCCTCCAGATCCAATGGCCACCAATTTAGGATAGGTTCTTCCAATCTCTTTTAATGTTTGCTTTAGATCTTCCCAAGTTGCATCCTCCACTTTGTTGGTCAAAAGACGAACTGTACCAATATTGAAAGATTTTTGAAAAGCGACTGCAGACTTATGAAATAGGGTTACTTCTGTACTTCCGCCACCTACATCAATGTATAAATAGCTTTTAGTAGCATCTAACAATTCTGCGATATGATTTTCATAAATGATCTCAGCTTCTAAATCACCTGAAATCACTTCCACTTTTATACCAGTTTCTAATTTGATTTCTTTGATGATGTCTTTTGAATTACTAGCGTCCCTCATCGCACTTGTTGCACAAGCAATATAATGGTCCACTTCATATACTTTCATTAGCACGCTAAATGCATCAATCGTATTTATGAGCATCTTTTTTTTTCTAAATCCAATATAGCCTTTTTCAAATACATCAAAGCCCAGCCTAAGCGGAATACGAATTAAATTTAATTTGTTAAGCTCTATTTCTTTATCATGCTTAACAACTTCGCTTATTAGTAACCTTGCAGCGTTACTGCCAATATCAATTGCGGCTAAAATCAATTTATTTTATCTTTTACCTTTTAAAAATTTATAAGTTTCTTCCTGAGATTTAAAAGAAGTTGCTTTGGCCGAAGGTACATATTTATTGCTTAATTCGCCATCCAAGATTCTTGCTTTTTGATTGTCTTTTAATTGAATATTGATGATATCAATCAATTCTTTTTTTATGACTGGATCAATAATTGGAACTGCAACCTCAATTCTATGATCTAAGTTACGAACCATCCAGTCTGCGCTTGAGATAAATACTTTTTGGTTACCCTTGTTATTAAAAATAATTACCCTAGCATGTTCTAAATATTGGTCTACAATACTTAATGCATTTATTTTTCCTGCATTTTTTTCATTTGTACGCTTGAGGGTTAGAATCCCTCTAATGATTAAATTTACTTTTACACCAGCTTTCACTGCTTTATATAAAGCGTCTAATAAAATAGTATCAGTCAATGAATTCAATTTGACTGTAATAGAAGCGACATAACCTTTTTTTGCAATTTGAATTTCATTTTCAATCAGGTCCATAAATGCTGATCGCATATTGATTGGAGAAATCAATAAATTTCTCATTTTAACAATTGGCTTATCACCTTGTTCCCAATTCGCCAAGTAATTAAAGATTCTGTTTGCTTCGTTCATTAAAGTCACATTCTTGGTCATCAAACAATGATCCGCATATATTTTTGCGGTTTTCTCATTTAAATTACCGGTACTAATGAATCCATATTGTACCAATTTATTCTTCACTCTTTTCTGAATCACACAAAGCTTTGCATGCACTTTCATATTTGGTATACCCACAAGCACTGTAATACCTTCTTCCTCCATGATGGTTTTCCATTCTAAATTGGCTTCTTCGTCGAATCTTGCCTTTAATTCAAGAAAAACCGTCACTTTCTTGCCATTTCTAGCAGCATTGATTAAGGCATTGATCACTTTAGAATTAGATGCCAAACGATAAGCTGTAATTTTTATAGATAAAACGGTATCATCCATGGCTGCTTCACGAAGCATATCAATAACGGTATCGTAACTATGGTATGGGAAATGCAACATGATATCCTTTTGCATCACCATGTCAAAGACCATCACTTTTTTCTTGAATGCAGGATGGATGAATGGCCTTGGTCTATTGTAATTAGGCTCTTTTATAACATTTGGGAAATCCATAAAATGTCTGAAATTGTGAATATGTCCTCCCGGAATGATACTGCTTTTGCGGTTTAATCCTAGTTTCTTAATCAGGAATTCAAGCATTTCTGGATTCATATCTTTTTCATATACAAATCTTACTGGCTTACCTTTTCTTCTGTTTTTAATACCTTTTGAGATCTTATCAATAAAATTCAAGCCAACTTCCTGGTCTAAATCAATCTCGGCATCTTTTGTAATTTTAAATACATGTGCATCAAATTGGTTGAATTTAAAATGAGAGAAAATGATTGGTAAATTAAATTCAATCAAATCCTCTAATAGCATAATGGTTGTAAATCCATTTTTAGAAGGTAATATAATAAATCTTCCTACCGACCTTGATGGCACTTCGATTAAAGCAAATTTTTGTTGGTAGGCGTCATTCTTATTCCCCATGACGATAGCCAAATACAAACTCTTATCTCTTAGATAAGGCAATTGAGGCAGGTTTTCAATCATCAATGGAATGATATCATGTCTCACTTCATTGTCAAAATAAGTTTTTACAAATTCCTTTTGTTCTGCATTGAGTTGTTTATTGTCAACAATGAGCACTTTATTCGCCTTCAGCTCCTTTAATATATTTTGCCAAATACGGTTGAATTCATTCTGTTGTCTCAATACAACCCTTTGAATCTCATCTAAAATCACTTGTGGGGATGCAATCAGGTCAATATTGACACCCTTCTTTTTATCTACTAATTCAACCATTCTTTTCAACGTGGCCACACGAACCCTAAAAAACTCATCTAAATTATTAGAGAAAATACCAAGGAATCTTATTCTTTCTTGTAATGGAACACTATTATCATTTGCTTCTTGTAATACACGAGCATTAAAACTGAGCCAGCTAATATCTCTGGGAATGTGCTTTTGCTTCATAAAGACTTGATTGTTAGAAAGTAAATCTACAATTTAAGTATTTTTTAAAGACTTGCATAACAATAAATTAATATTAATATAATAATTAGGGCACAATTTGTTTACATAGAACTACGTATTTTGTTTAAACAAGCACTCATGAATAAACGTCCACTTGATGTATGTGTAATTAGTGATATTCATTTAGGTACCTTTGGATGTCATGCACAAGAAGTTTTAAACTACCTTAAAAGTATTGAACCAAAGACTCTAATCTTAAACGGCGATATTATAGATATATGGCAGTTTAACAAACGATTTTTTCCTGCTAGCCATATGGCAGTTATCAAACGAATATTTAGTATGGCTAGTAAGGGTACAAGAGTAGTCTACATTACTGGTAATCATGACGAAGCATTAAGAAAGTATGGCCATTTTGAAATGGGTAATATACAATTGACAGATAAAATAGTTTTTGAAATCAATGGTGAAAAAAACTGGGTTTTCCATGGTGACGTTTTTGATAGAACAACAAAAGGATGGGCTAAATTATTAGCAAAATTGGGCGGTTATGGGTATGATTTATTGATCATGATCAATAGTTCTGTGAATTTCCTTTGTACCCTTTTCGGACGTGAAAAAATGAGTTTAAGTAAGCAAGTTAAAAACGGCGTAAAAAAAGCAGTTTCTTGGATCAATAATTTTGAACAAACAGCGGCTGAATTAGCAATAGAGAATGGCTATAAATATGTGATTTGTGGACATATCCATCAGCCACAAAATAGGGTTGTAACTAATGAAAATGGTTCAGTCACTTATTTAAATAGTGGTGATTGGGTTGAAAATTTAACAGCCTTGGAATATGCAGATAAAGCATGGAGTTTATATCAATATGACCCAAAACAATTTGAAGATATTGATTCAAAAAAACGTATAAAGGTAGTACACTTACAAGAGGAATTAACTGTTTTAACCAACGAGGTGGCGTTCCAAGTTTCTATCTAATGAATATACTATACGCAGTTCAAGGTACTGGGAATGGTCATATTAGTAGAGCCATTCAACTCTATCCTTTTTTAAAAGCATATGGCAATGTTGACTTTTTTATTAGTGGTTCCAATGCTGATCTTAAAACCGACTTGCCAGTTGTAGGAAGAAGCAAGGGCATTAGCCTTTTTTATAAAGCCACTGGAGGTTTAGACTATCTTAAAATAATTAAATCTTTTTCACTCAGTATTTTTTTAGATGCCTACAAATTACCTGTCAAAAATTATGATTTGGTGATCAATGATTTTGATTTTGTGACTTCATTGGCTTGCTTATTTAGAAACAAAAAGAGTGTGCAATTTGGGCATCAAGCAAGTTTTCAAAGCAATAAAACACCTAGGGCGAAAAAAAATAATATTATTGGCGAATTTGTCTTAAAGCATTTTGTAAAAAGTACACATTATCTGGGATTGCATTTTAAAGCCTACGATGATGCAGTGTTTAATCCAATTATAAAACAAGAAATCATTGAAGCAACTCCAACTGACGATGGCCATATATCTGTCTATTTGCCACATTATTCTATTGCTTATTTGGAGCCATACTTTTTAGCAGAATCAAATTATCATTTTGAAGTATTTAGTGCCGAAGTGACATCCATAAGAAATTATAAAAATATTATATACTTCCCTATCAGCAATAGCGGGTTTACAAAAAGCATGATCAGGTCGCATGCAGTCATTACTGGCGGCGGTTTTGAGACACCAGCTGAGGCAATGTATATGAATAAGAAAGTGTTAAGTATACCAATTGCAAAGCATTATGAGCAATTATCCAATGCTGCTGCACTATCAGAACTGGGTGTAAAAGTATTATTAAAGATAGACGAAGGCTTTAACGCTATATTTACTGATTGGATTCAAAATATCAATCCTGTCAAATTAGATTTAACCCATTCTACAAAAGAAATTGTAGCAAAATTAATCAATCAAACAAAAAATAGCTAAACATGTACAAAATCTTAAACCAAGAGAGCGAAACAGTCGCGTATATTCAGCATATGATGATTCTGAATAAGAAAAGAGAAAAAGTAATTGGCTTAGTGATTGGAGATTGTTTCTTTGGCAATGATACTAAAGTGATTGGTAAGATCATCGACCAAAAAGTTTATTTATTAAATGGTGAAATCATTGGTACAATAGAAGCCAATAAAGATAAAAAAGACCCAGAGCTTAAAAAAGGATTGATGCTAGAAGCCTGGGATATTTTGAGTAATATAAAAAGTCACACTTCTGATTGGATTACTATAACAAAAAAATGGTCAAAAAAATCATTCATCGAAGTATTACTTTAATCAAATTTTAGCTTACCATTCTAATATACAATTCCTCTACTTTTTTTCGAGCCCAGGGCGTTTTGCGTAAAAATTTTAAGCTGGATTGAATGCTTGGATCAATATTGAAACAATTAATTGGGATATGTTGTCCTAAATCCTCCCATCCAAAATGTTGCACTAAGGCTTCCACAATAAAAGCAAGTGTTTTTCCGTGCAAAGGATCTTTATGCGGTTGTTCCATACACAATATTAAGTAATTTGCTGCTATGAATGCGCATCGTTACTTTTTATTGAACAAGCCAATGAATATGGTATCTCAGTTTGTAAGTACGCATCAAGTTAATTTACTTTCAAATATTAATTTTGATTTTCCAGAGGGCACACATGCTATTGGTAGACTCGACCAAATGTCAGAAGGTTTATTGTTATTAACGACCAATAAAAAAGTGACAAAATTATTATTTCAAGGGATTCGTCCACATGTGAGGACCTATTTAGTGCAAGTAAAAAATAAAGTGAATCAAAACACTTTATATCAATTACAAAGTGGCGTAAAAATATCTGCGCCCAATGGGACAACTTATACGACTGCTCCTTGTAATGTAAATTTAATTGATCCTCCACAATACTTGTGGGATAACGGATTGAAGTTGCATGAAAATCAACAATCAGATTGGTTACGCATTGATTTAACGGAGGGTAAATTTCACCAAGTACGTAAAATGGTGGCAGCAATGCATCATCGATGTATACGTTTAGTAAGATGGTCGATAGAGGATTTAACTGTTACATCCATTGCGCCCGGCAAAGTGCAAGAAGTAGGCGAGGAATATTTTTTTAAAGCTTTGAATTTGTAAATTTAAAACCAATCTTTAAACTTACTCAAGTCTACATTACCACCTGTTAAAATAATACCTACTTTTTTACCTTTAAACAAGTCTGCATTTTTTAATACTGCAGCTAAAGGAACAGCACAACTTGGTTCAATGATAATTTTCATTCTTTCATACACCAATCTTAAAGCGGCTTTTATTTCATCTTCTGAAACTAAAATAATATCAGCAACATGTGTTTTAATTATCTCAAGGGTACGTTCACTTAAGGTGGTCATCAATCCATCCGCGATGGTATTTACAAAAGGCGCTTTTTCTACTTTTCCAGATTGAATACTCAACACCGCATCTGCAGCGCCTTCAGGCTCTCCTGCATACACTTTTAATCCTGGTTTAAAATAATGTGCACCTAGGCAAGTGCCAGACAATAATCCTCCTCCTCCCACTGGCGTAACAACTATTTCAATATCTGGTATTGCATCAATGATTTCTTTTACACAGGTAGCTTGTCCTGTAATCACTTCGTCATTGTCGTAGGGATGAATAAAAGTGGCTCCTGTGCGTTCCACAATAGCTTCTAAAGTAGACTCTCTTGCTGCTTGATTAGATGCACAAATCGTCACTTCGGCACCATATCCTCTCACAGCATTTACTTTTACTTGTGGGGACGATTCTGGCATAACGATGTATGCTTTGATACCTAACATTTTTGCTGCAAAAGCCAATGCCTGCGCATGGTTACCAGAGGAATGCGTCGCTACCCCTTTTTCCAATTGCTCCTTTGTTAATTGTAAACTTGCATTCATACCGCCTCTGATTTTGAATGCGCCAATTTTTTGAAAATTCTCACATTTAAAATAAAGGTCTAATCCATATAGTTCATTGATACTTTTACCAGTCATAATGGGCGTGTTATGAATATATGGCGCAATACGATTTGCTGCTGCTTCAATTGCTGCTTTGGTAATTTTCATAAATTGAATTTAAACAAAAGTTTTTTAATAAATTTGATCAACTTTATAAATTGTATATTTATAAAGAATCAAACAATATGAAATTAAGTTTTCTATACTCCATCTTATTGTGCTCCCTTTTTACATTTACAAAGACGCATGCACAAGAAAAAATCTTAGTGCAATTTTTTATGAATACCACCTGTCCTATCAGTCAAAAATATACTTTAACGATCAATGAAATTGCAAAAAAATTTCAAAATCAACCAGTCCAATTCGAACTTGTTTTTTTAGATGTCAATGGGGCGAGTCAAATAAAAAAGGTAAAAGATTTTTTACAAAACTACCAAATCCAGGTACCCTATAAAACATATAAAAATACGGATTATGCGCAGCAGATGGGCATTAAAGTAACGCCTGAAGTACTTGTGACGCACGACAATCAAATACAATACCAAGGTGCGATAGATGATTGGTTTATTGATTGGGGAAAAAATAAAAAACAACCAGAACAGTTTTATTTAATCAACGCAATCAATGGGATGCTTACAAGCCAAAATGTTTGGATAAAAAAAACAAATGCAGTTGGGTGCTTAATTGAATTTAAAAAAGCGATTAGCTCAAAATAATTTTATAGGTCAATCAATTCGTCTCCTTGCCTATATTTCACATAATAAAGAATTAAGTTCATCATTTCGTCTTTACTGCCCCAGCCGTAACCAACTGTTCTTGCTGGCTTATATGGGTTCAATGGATTTTCATTGGTATTGTCATAGGTTGCTTCGGCATAAATAACAGTGCCCTTAGGTAACACAGTAAATTTTGTAAATTGATAAGTTGTTTGCCAATTAAAATCCCAGCTTGGAACATGCACTAAGGGCAAAATATTTCCATCTGGGGTGATCGCGTAGGACTTAAATGATTTACCCAGTAAATGCATATGTGGCATAATGGATATTAACGATATACTGTCTTGCAGTATGGGCGATCGCATGTAAAATGTAGACTTCTTATTTGGATAAATAATAAAGGGTTGATTCGAAATATTATTTTCTGTCAAGGTGAGGGTTTGCGATTCTCTTTCGACAGGTTCATCCGTTAATTGAATAATGATGGAGGAGGAATCAACAACTTGAATTGGACTTGGTACATAATGCACATTCACAATAAAGTCTGAGTTAGCATATATTTTTTTTCCTATTCCTTTTGGAAAAATAATTTTATCATTTCCTGGAACCCAACCAAATAAAAATGGATCTGCTAATGGTTTAGTTTGGTATTTCAAGATGGAAGAATCCTCTTCTGAAAGTCCATCTATGCCGCTGATAGATTGAGTTGTATCAATCATGATTCTACTATGATGCACTTGTTTTTTATTGCCCGGCGCAAACTCAATACTTTGTATGAATCCGTTTTCTTTGATCTTGGAAGGCAAGTGAAAAAATCTAAACTCTTCTTTATTTTCACCCTTGATTATGAATGCACGATTAAAGCCAATTTGAATTTCAGTTCCTTGTTTTTTCTTAACCTTGTTTGGTGGTAATCCTTTTTCTTTTCTTCGCTCTACTATGCCACGGGGTTGCTCATTTTGAATCCATTGTTGTATCAGTTCAATTTCATTTTTACTTAAATAATTTTCGTTTTTGTAATGTTGAAAACTGGTATCTGCTCTCCAAGGGGGCATGTATTTACTTGCTGTCACAGCGCCAATCATAATGGCCCTGGCATCCACATCGGTCCAATTGTCCAAAGCAAATGGTGCGATGCCTCCACTTTGATGACAATTCACACAGTGTTTAGTCAAAATGGGCTTAATATTTGTCTCAAAATTGATCCTTTCTTGACCTAAAATTGAATTTTGGAACAGCACCATACAGGCGAACAGTGCTACTTTAAATACGTTTAAATTCATGCTTTTTAGACCAATTTTTAATTAAAAAACAGCAAACTGTGTTAGTATAGTCATTTGAATCAAAAATCAAACATTTTTTAGACAAATTCGCTAAAAATAACTAACATTTATTAATATTATTTATATATTATATATTTACTTAATTGTTATACAAATTATTAAATCAGATATATAAAACGTTAAATTTTTATTAACAAAATCAAAGATAATAAGAATTTTTTTTTTAATTTCAACCCAAGTTATTTAAACAAAATAGCCGTATTTATTATTAAATTTTTAACAGTATGAGAAAAAAATTGCTACTTGGTCTGCTATTGGCATGCTGCTCTATCGGAGTTGCAATTGCACAAAGTGTGACTATCACTGGTAAGGTGACAGGTGACAAAGGCGCGCCCTTAGCCGGTGTTACAGTACAAGAAAAAAATTCAAAAATTGCAACTGTTTCTGATGATGGCGGTTTGTACCGAATTTCAGTTAAATCTGGAGCTACACTAGTTTTTTCTAGTGTTGGATACAAAAAAGCAGAGTTCACAGTTAACGGAACTACTTTGAATGTAAGTTTAAAACAAGAAGATGCTTCTTTATCTGAAGTTGTCGTAACCTCTTTTGGACAGTCTAGTTCAAAAAAGCGTTTATCGTCTTCAGTAGTGGATGTTAAAGCCGATCAGTTAGCACAAAAATCTGAGCCAGATATCTTACGTGCATTACAAGGTAAAGTACCTGGTGTGACAGTAGTTGGTGGTGGTGGTGCTCCTGGTCAAAGTAGTAAAATCAACATTAGAGGTATTACTTCTTTCTCTGGTAACAACCAACCATTGATTGTGGTAGATGGTATCCCTTTTGATAACTCAGTAAACCAATCTGCAGGATTCGATGCGAACACTGTATTCTCTAACCGTTTATATGACGTTGATCCAAATAACATTGAGTCAATGACTATCTTAAAAGGTGCGAACGCAGCTGCATTGTATGGTTCTGGTGCACAAAATGGTGCGATCATTATCACTACAAAAACAGGTAACACTAAAAAAGCTAGAGGTTTAGAAGTAACTTATAATTCTTCTTACTCAATTGAAAATGTAAGTAACACACCAGAATACCAAGACATTTATGGTCAAGGTTCAAATGGTAACTACAACGGAGGTTTCATTGGTAACTGGGGTTCTCCTTTTGGAGCTTACAGAGATCAAGTGAATGCTTCAGTTGGATATGAGCGTTATTCAAAAACGCAATCTCCTATGGAAGTTCCACATCCTTTAACTTCATTGTCTTATACGATTCCTCGTTATAGCGCTGCTTTCCCTGAATTAGTGGGTAAGATGGTTCCTTATCAAGCTTATAACATTGTTGATGGTTTCTTCAAGCAAGGAACAGTAGCTGAAAATAGCATTAACATCAACTCTTCTACTGGTAAAACTGGTATCAATGGAGGTTTCTCTAGAATGGATAACGTAGGTATTGTACCTAATTCTAAAACAGAGCGTACTTCATTAAGCTTTGGTGGTAATTCTACTTTAAATAACGGTTTAGTAATTACAGGTAACGTAAACTATGTAAAGAACTTCCAAAACTCACCACAATCTGGTGCGTCTTACTTCGCTGACTACGGTCCTGGTGAAGGATTTTCTTCTATCTATGCTCGTTTGTATTATTTACCTAGAAACTATAATTTGAACGCTTATCCTTTTGAAACTCCAGAAGGAAACAACGTGTTCTACAGACCATTGGATAACCCTTATTGGATTGCGAAATACAATACATTTACTTCTGAAGTTAATCGTGTATTTGGTAACTTGTCATTGAGCTATGACATCAATTCTAAAATCAATTTGTTTGCTCGTGGTGGTATCAATACTTACACAGATCATCAAACAAACTATTTACGCCCAGGTGGAGCTTCATTACCTGTAGGACGATATCAAGAAGCTGATTTCACAAATGAGACTTTGAACTACACGTTCTTAGCAACTTATAAGACTGATATCAACAAAGACTTTGATGTTAAATGGGTAGTGGGTGCGGATTACTTACAAAAGTACAACCGTTACATGAAGAACACTGGTGTGGGTGTAATTGACCCAGCTATTCGTTCTTTAAAAAATACTGCTACAGTAACCAATGATTTCAATGGTTTTGAGAAGAGCCGTAAAATGGGTCTTTTAACTGACTTACAATTAGGATTTAGAAATTACTTGTTCATGAACGTAACTGGCAGAAACGACTGGTCTTCTACATTACCTTCAGATAACAGAAGTTATTTCTTCCCAAGTGTGGGTCTTGGTTTCGTATTCACAGAACTAGTGAAATTACCTGAGAATATTATCAATTACGGTAAATTAAGAGTATCAGGTGTTTCAGTTGCGGGTGATGCGTCTCCTTATCAACTACAAACTATTTATTCTGTTAACCCAATTGGTGCAGCTTATGCAAATGATGCTGGTACTAAATTCAACTATGCTACATTAGGTAATGAGGTAAAGAATGCTTTCTTAAAGCCAGAAATTACTTCAGAAATTGAAGCAGGTTTAGAATTACGTATGTTCAAAAATAAAGTAAACTTCGATTTGACTTTGTTTAGAAAAAGAACTAAGGATCAAATCATCGCGGTATCTTCTCCAAGATCTACTGGTTTCTCTTCTCGTGTAGTGAATGCGGGTGAAGTAGAAAACAAGGGTATTGAATTAGGTATTACTACTACAAATATTCAAACTTCTGATTTCAAGTGGAATACAACTTTCAACTTTAACTTAATCCGTTCTATGGTATTGGATGCTGGTCCTACTGGCGAAATCTTCTTAGGTGGTTCTGGTTTCAGCAGCTTAGGAACAATCATCAGAAAGGGCGAACCATTTGGTATGATCTTTGGTTCTAGAAATGCTAGAGCAGAGAATGGTGCTTTATTGATTGACAAAAACACAGGTTTACCATTTACAAATCCAGATTCTGAAATCATTGGAAATCCAAACCCTGATTTCACACTTGGATTCATCAACAACTTCTCTTACAAAGGTTTCACTGTAAGTGCATTATTAGATTACCGCCATGGTGGAGATATGTATAGTGTAACAGCTGCATCTCTTTTATTACGCGGTCAATTGAACAACGAATATGCTGTAGATAGAGAAGGTGTTCGTATCATCCCAGGTGTTTATGGTTCTCCATCTACTTATGCTCCAGTTCTTGATGCAAGTGGTAATCAAATCAAAAACACAACTCCAATGACTGCATTCGATTACCATTTCTCTGATGGATATGGTGCATATGGTGCGGATGAGACGAACGTGTATGATGTGACTACAATCAGATTACGTGAAGTAAGTTTGGGATATGAATTACCTAGAGATATGTTAAAGAAAACTCCATTTGGAACGGCTAGGCTTAGTTTAACAGGTCGTAACTTATGGTTTAAAGCACCTAACGTGTTGAAAGGATTGAATTTTGATCCGGAAGTACTTTCTAGTGTTTCTACATCTAATGTGCAAGGTTTTGATTTTGGTGCATCACCAACTACAAAACGATTTGGTATCAACTTAACTGTAACCTTTTAAAATATAATAAGATGCGAATAAAATCCTATTTAATATTAAGCGCTATTACGCTAGGGATTACAGTCTCTAGTTGTGAAAAAGCTATGGATCTTGACATCAACGTCAATCCAAATAGCCCTGTTTCCGCGCCTTTAGACCTATTATTAACCTCTGCAGAATTAACAACTCCTGGTATTTTTAACGGGATGAGTACTACTACATTAGGTTTTGTAGGGATCTTGGCGAACCAGGGTTCAGATGCCTTTGCTATCAACAACAGTTCTTACAATGGAACTTGGAATTCTTTCTACACTGGTGGTATGAAAGACTTACAAAGTATCTTAGACAGAACTGCTGCAGGTCAAAGTCCTCATTTTAGAGGTGCAGCTTTCACATTGAAAGCCTACTATTTTGGTCAATTCGTTGACTTATTTGGTGATGTACCTTTTGAAGAAGCTTTCGGTGGAGATGCTTCAACTCCAATCAATGAACCAAAGTTTAGTAAAGACAAAGATATCTACGCTAAGTTAATCGCAATGACAGATTCAGCTGCTGCTGAGTTTGCAAAAACAAGCCCGATTGCTTTAAAAGGAGATATCCACTTTGCAAATAACATCACAAGATGGAAGAAATTTGCAAATTCTGTAAAACTATCTTTATTGATTAAGACTAGAAAAGTAGATCCTTCTGCTGATGCGAAGATTAGAACAATTTTAGCTAGCTCTGCAAACTATATTTCTGCAACATCTGGTGCAGAAGACTTCTTGTTTAAGTACAACAAAGTGGCTTCTCCTGAAGGACGTCACCCATGGTTTACAGATGCTTATTTAGGTTCAAACAACTTCACCTATTTCTCTAAGCAATTCATGCTTGAAATGTTAGAATTAGGTGACCCACGTTTACCTTACCAAGTAAGAAGACAAACTGCTACACTTTTAGATCCTAATAATTCTACAGACAAGGGAACAATTCCTGTGTATGGAGGTTATATGGTATTAGATAATAGCACTTGGTCTAAGTTAACTGCAAGTGGTACATTAACCAACACAGCAGCTGACTCAGCTTATTTAGCTGGATTCTTTGGACGTGTAAGAGGTGACCAAACTGGTGTACCTGCAGACGTTGCTGTTAGAGCTGTACCTGGTGCTTACCCTGCTGGAGGTTTAGTAGACTATGCTAGAACAGCTGCTAAAGCAGATGTCAAAGCTTTATTAGGCGGAACTGGTGCTGGTAACGGTGTATTCCCTATGATCACTTTCAATATGATTCAATATTGGGATTTAGAGCAACAAATTGCTTCTGGAAGTGTAACTGCAGCTACAAAAACTTTGTTTGAAGCAGCAATGAGACAATCTATTGCAGACGTGGTTAGACATTCAAAAAGTTCTGATCCAACTGCAACAGATCCATCTACAACTGCTGTAACAACTTATGTAAATAAGTGGTTAGAAAGATACGATGCTGCTGTTTCTAACGATGCTAAGTTGAATGTGGTATTGAAACAAGCATGGTTCTCTGGCTTAGGTAATGGTAATGAATTGTACTCTACTTTTAGAAGAACAGGTTTACCAACTACACTTGATGAACCAGCTTCTAGACAAAGACAATTTGCTTTAAGATTGCCTTATCCTTCAACTGAATTGAATTTGAACGCAAACGCTTCTAGTTATGGTGCTGTTATCTTTGATAGAGACCCTATTTTCTGGGATGTTGTTAAATTTAAATTCTAAACCTTTAAATTATTTAATATGAAATATATAAGAAATTTTTACATGTTTGCTCTTGCAGGTATGCTTCTTATGACTTCTTGTACAAAGGAAGAACTCCTTCCTTTGCCAGGATGGGAAGATGGTGTTACAGCAAATGGCACACTTGCAACTGGCTTCAACTCTTTCAAATTAGGCGATATGGATGCCTCTGAAGTAAGATTAGATATCAGTTGGAATAACTATGGTAAGAATGTGGTAATCAATAAAATTGAACCATATATTGCTTTTACTGAGACTTACTTTGATAAAGTTAAAGAGTCTGATGTATCTGTTACACATTTGAGCACTTTTGGATTAAATGATCCAAGTTTAAACGTAGCAAATCCAGAAAATCGTAAAGTGTATACTATTAAGATTACACCTGCAGTTGTCTACAATTTGTTCAAAGCTGCAACACGAAAGTACAATGGTGCTGCTGCAGTAAATGTGTTTGATAATCCAGAAAGAGCAGATCGTAAAGTTGCGAAAACTCGTTTTATTAAGTCTGATAATTTCACAGTAAGATGGAAATTATATGCACAAGATGGAAGAGTATTTGATTCTTGGTCTGCAAGTATCCAAAATGGTGAATTAGTGGGTGCGAACACAAGAGCAACATGGACTGTTAAGTAATTTTACTTAATACTCAATATTAAAGGGCCTCTCGTAATACGAGGGGCCCTTTTTGTTCCAATATTTTCATATCTTGAATCATGCATATGGAACATAAAAAAATTGGTATCTGGACAAGCACTTCACTTGTCGTTGGGAATATGATTGGTGCGGGTGTTTTTTTGATGCCTTCTGCCTTGGCTAGTTTTGGAAGTATCAGTTTAATTGGTTGGCTTTTTTCGGCCTTGGGCGCCATTGTGATTGCAAAAGTGTTTGCCAACCTTAGCAAATTAATTCCATCTTCAGACGGCGGTCCTTATGCCTTTACAAAAGTAGGGCTAGGTGATTTTGCAGGATTTTTGGTTGGCTGGGGCTATTTAATTTCTTTATGGACAACCAACGCCGCCATTGCAGTTTCCTTGGTAAGTGCCTTGAGTACTTTTTTTCCTATACTCGCTCAAAATTCAAGCATCGCTTTATCAACAGGGCTTGGATTTCTTTGGTTCCTTACTTGGGTGAATACCATGGGTGTATATGCTTCTGGAAGAGTCATACTTATGACTACTATCCTTAAAATAGTACCGCTGATTTTAGTTGCGATTGGGGGACTTTTATTTTTAGATCCTCAAAATTTACTGCCATTTAACATGAGTGGCACGAGCAGTTGGCAAGCGATTACTGCAACGACTACTTTAACTTTTTTTGCATTTTTAGGGATTGAATGCGCGACCATACCATCAAGTAGTATCGAAGATCCTGGACAAAATATATCCAAAGCAACAATGCGCGGCGTATGGATTGCAGCAGCTATTTATATATTAAGTACTGCCGCCATCATGGGGATGATTCCTGCTAATCAACTACAAGTTTCCATTACACCATTTGCAGATGCTGCAGAAAAAATTTATGGTCATGGAGCAAAGTACTGGGTTAGTGCAGGAGCTGCTATTGCTGCATTTGGTGCATTGAATGGTTTTATACTAGTACAAGGACAAATGCCTTATGCCATGGCAAAAGACAAATTATTTCCTGCATTTTTTGCGCAACAAAATCGTAAAGGTGTGCCAGCGAATGGCGTGATTGTATCTAGTATCATTATCACTTTATTGATGTTCATGAACAATTCAAAAAACTTAGCTGGTCAATTTAAGTTGCTCATTTTACTCTCTACATTTTTTACTTTGTTACCTTATTTATTGACAACTGTTTCTTATTTAATTGTTCGAGCAAAACAAGCAATCAACTATACAAAGGCCAAAACAATTACAGCGATAGTCATTAGCATTATGGCATTCTCTTTTTCAATGTGGATGCTCATTGGATCAGGGCAAGAAATAGTCTATTGGGGATTCATTATGCTCATGATGGGTGTACCTTTCTATGTCTATATGGTATATAAAAAGTAATGTCAAATTTTTGTAAATTCGTCAACAATATGTCATTTATAACGTTTTAGATTTTATATTCGCTGTTCATGAAAAAGAGGATCATTGGAATTATATTGACTTTAGTGGTAGCAACCCAGGTTTTCCCTGTGGATGGAGTCCGCTTTTGGTCTAATTTAGTTCAATCCAAGGCTCAAGCTACAACAGCCTCTATTTTGGCACTAGAGGAAGAGGAAGTTGAGGAGATTCAATTCAAGGTCAAAAACATGGAATCCAACCATTCAATGTATTTTGAAAGCCAAATGGCTTCCATGCTTTTAAGCACCAATTATCCTATTATGACACATTTGGGCGCAGTCATCGACAGAAATAGCCCTATTCTTATTCCGCCTCCCAATACAGTTATCGAAGTAATTTAAAAACTTTGACTAAAGGTATTCGTCATTGGCAATGGGTCAATCTCTTTAAGTCATCATTTTCATTATTCATTATAGATTACTGCTCAGTTATTTGACTTGTAATTTGAATGAATGGTTCTCTAAAATATATAATTAAAAATGAGTTTACATCAACCAAATCAAGGTTTAAGTTTCAAATATTTGAAGGAAGATTTACCTGCAGGATTAGTCGTTTTTTTAGTCGCTTTGCCTTTATGTTTGGGCATTGCTTTGGCATCTGGCGCGCCTTTATTTTCTGGTATTATTGCAGGAATCATTGGCGGAATAGTAGTTGCATTTGCAAGTGGATCGGCATTGAGTGTAAGTGGTCCTGCGGCAGGCCTTACTGTGATAGTTTTAAACGGTATCACCACTTTAGGGTCCTATGATCAATTTTTGGTTGCTGTTGCAATTGCAGGAGTTTTACAAATTGTGCTAGGCTATTTAAAAGCAGGGGTGATAGGTTATTATTTTCCTTCGAGTGTCATTAAAGGGATGCTTGCTGCAATTGGCATTATATTAATCTTAAAACAATTACCTATTGCAATAGGATATAATAAAGCAGTTGCACAGACCTATCATATTGGATCTATCATCATTGCAAGTATTTCTATCGCCATCATTTTATTTTGGGAAATGCCAATGCTAAAAAAGTATGCCTTTTTTAAATATGTACCTGGCGCTTTGATTGCTGTGCTTGTTGGTGTAGCTTTGAATCTATTTTTTAATACTACTATGCCTGCATGGGCTTTATCTGCAGATGCATTGGTAAAACTACCTGTGGCAAAAAATAGCACAGAATTTATAGGACAGTTTACATTACCTAATTTTAGTGCACTTGGAAACTATCAGGTTTATGTGGTTGCTATTACCATTGCGATTATTGCAAGTTTAGAATCATTATTAAGTACGGAAGCTGCGGATAAATTAGATCCATATAAGCGCGTCACACCAACCAATAGGGAATTAAAAGCACAAGGATTGGGCAATTTAATTTCTGGTATGATTGGGGGCTTGCCAATGACAGCTGTGATTGTAAGAACATCTGCCAATGTAAATGCTGGTGCAAAAACAAAAATTTCTGCTATTTTTCATGGGTTGCTTTTATTAATCAGTGTTGTTGCTTTTGCATCTATCCTAAACCAAATTCCACTGGCCTGTTTAGCAGCAGTCTTATTAGTAGTAGGTTATAAATTGGCTAAAGTGTCTTTATTTAAAGAAATGTATAAACTTGGTTGGGAGCATTTTATTCCATTCATTGTGACAGTAGTTGCAATTCAATTTAGTGATTTATTAAAAGGGATTGCATTAGGCATGCTGGTGGCAATCTTTTATATTTTAAGAACCAATTTCCGTCGTGACTATGAAATACATCAGGAGAAAAAGTCTGAAGGAGGTAGCATTAATATAATGCTATCTGAACATGTGACTTTTATCAACAAAGGAAGTATCGCTAAAAAATTATCTGATATTCCAAACGATACCATTGTCACAATAGATGCGAGCAAATCTCATTATATTGATATAGACGTACTTGAAATTATTTATAACTTTGAAATTGCAGCAAAATTGAAAAATATTCAGGTAAATTTGGTGCAAGTACCTGCTAGAGCATCGGTTTCGGGGCACTAAACATAATTTATGGGGGATCTCAAAATTGACATCGATCACCCATAACAAATCGAATTAACAAAAATAAAAAAATTAGACATGGAAAAATCATACGCAAGATTAATAGAAAATAATAAAACATGGGTCGCAGAACAATTACAATTAGACCCTAATTTTTTTGAAAATCTATCTAAAGGCCAGGCGCCTGAGTATTTATGGATAGGTTGTTCCGACAGCAGGGTGCCAGCAGAGTCTATTACAGGCACAGAGCCTGGTGAAATGTTTGTACACCGTAATATTGCCAACATGGTGGTACATAGTGACATGAACATGTTGAGTGTATTATCTTATGCTGTAGAAGTGCTTAAAGTAAAACACGTCATTGTATGTGGCCATTATGGTTGCGGGGGTGTGATGGCGGCGATGAAGAACCAACAATTTGGATTAATAGACAATTGGTTAAGACATATTAAAGACGTGTATCGTTATCATCATGATGAATTGGACGCAATCGAAGATGAGACTTTAAGGGCGAGAAGGTTTGTAGAAGTGAATGTACAGGAGCAGGTACATGATCTAGGAAAGACATCGATTGTTCAGAATGCATGGAAAAGAAGCCAGCCTTTACACTTACATGGCTGGGTCTATGATATTCATGACGGACTAATCAATGATTTAGGGGTGAATTTCACTTGTCCTAAAGATTTACATAATGTATATCACCTTGATTAACAATATAATATAGACTTTTACACAAAGGAGCGTTAAAAACGCTCCTTTTTTTATGCCTTTCCCAATTAGTTAATATTAAGTTCATATTGGCTTAACAATTCGGTAACACGACTATTTGATATTTGTACAAATTAAAAAAAATGAAAAAAATAGTTTTAAACACATTACTAGGAGCTCTAGTTTTTTTGAGCTCTTGTAAAAAAGACGAAGTGGTTGTTTACTCAGCTCCTTCGGTTTCAGCTCCTTCTGCTGTTACATCTTTGACGGCTGGTGAAGCAGGTAAAGTTACCTTCACAGTGGCAGTAGATCCAAAATTAACTGCAAACTATACTGCAACAGGTACGAATGTGACTGTTACAAATGCAACTGGTGCAGTTTCTGGTTCAAACGTAGAAGTGAATTTCACTACAAGCGCTGATGGTGCTGGTGCAGTGAAATTGACAGTAACAGATTCTAAAGGAAATATCTCTGAAGCAACTGCTGTTATATCAATAGGTAAAGTGATTACCGAAGTTAGAGTTACTTCAAATATTACAACAAACACAACTTGGGATGCTAAAAAAGTATGGATCTTAGGCGGTCGTATTGCAGTGACTTCTGGCGCTACTTTGACGATTGAGCCTGGTACAATTATTAAGGGTGAAGCTGGAGCAGGTGCAAGTGCAACTGCATTGATTGTTGCAAGAGGCGGAAAAGTTAATGCTGCTGGTACTGCAACAAAACCAATTATTTTTACTTCTGTAGCTGATAAGCTTTCAATTGCAGATGTTGCTGCAGGTAAATTTGCTTCACCAAACCTAGCTCCTGATGTTAATGGCTTATGGGGTGGTTTAATCATCTTAGGTAAGGCTAAAATTTCTGCTTCTTCAAGTGGTACACAAAAGACTGAAGTGCAAATCGAAGGTATCCCAACATCTGATCCAAATGGTTTATATGGTGGTTCTGATGATGCTGATAATTCTGGAGTATACAAATTTATTTCTGTTCGCCATGGCGGTACTGAAATTGGTGCTGGAAACGAAATCAATGGTATCACATTAGGTGGTGTTGGTTCTGGAACTGTATTTGAAAACATTGAAGTAGTTGGAAACCAAGATGATGGTATCGAGTGGTTTGGTGGTACAGTAAACGGAAAAAATATAGTAATTTGGGGTGCTGGTGATGATGGTTTAGATACTGATCAAGCATTCAGAGGTACGATTACCAATTTCGCAATCATTTCAGTGGGTGGTAGTTCATTTGAACTAGATGGTCCAGAAGGTACATATGGCTTAGATTTATCTGGTCACACTTTTGACAAAGGTTTTGTGAATGTGAGTGGCTCTGCTGGAAGTTTCATTGATAATGATGATAATACAGCTGTTACGTTAAAAAATATATATGCTACTGGATTTTCAACAACTGCGTTCACTCAAAATATCACTGAAGTATTTACAAGTCCATACAAAACTACAGCTGGTGTTAAATTTGAAAACATAGTTATGAATGTTGCTTCCGCTGATTTAGCTAAATACATTGATAAATCTACTGGAAAAACAATTCCAAGTACAATTACTGCTGGAAATACCATTACTGGTGGTGCTGATTTAACGCAATTTGCTGGATGGTCTTGGACAGCAATTGCTGAAAAATTAAAATAATTCTTTGGACAATATTTAATTAACCCAAACGGTTGAGGATTACCTCAACCGTTTGTTTATTTTCTACACAATGAAAAAGTTTTACTTTATTTTTTCCCTTCTTATGTTGTTTTCTTTTTCAATGAATGCCCAAAATGGGATCATTAGAGGAAAGATTTTAGATGGGTCAACAGGGAAGCCTGCAGTTTCTGCTACAGTGAGATTAAATAATTCAACTGTCAACAAAGCAGTATCAAGTGATTTGGATGGGGCATTTACATTTAGCGTGCCTGTAGGAAGTTATGATTTAACAGTAAGTTTAGTTGGTTTTGATAATGCAAAAATTACAGAAATCACAGTAAAGAACAATGAAGTGACTGTTGTTCCAGAAATTAACTTAAGTTTATCTAGTACCCAATTGAAAGAAGTGGTTGTATCTTCTCAAAGACTTCAAAAAACTTCAGAAGAGTCACTAACAATTTTAAAAAGGAAATCTGTGGCCATGGTGGATGGTATTTCGGCTGCAAAAATGAAATTAACAGGAGATGGCACAGCTGTAGAAGCTGCAAAAAGGGTTACAGGGGTATCAATAGAAGGTGGAAGATACGTATATGTAAGAGGATTAGGAGATAGATATTCAAAGTCAACATTGAATGGACTTGATTTACCTGGTTTGGATCCTGACAGAAACTCATTGCAGATGGATATCTTTCCAACTGCTTTGATTGATAATATTACAGTGGCAAAGAATTTTTTGCCCAATATGCCTGCTGATTTTACAGGAGGACTTTTAAACATTGAAACAAACGATTTTCCAACAAAGAAAATTTTTAATATATCTGCATCGATGAGTTACAATCCTGATATGCATTTTAATAACCAGTTTTTAACGGGTAATAGAGGTGGACAAGATTGGTTAGGAATGGATGATGGGACAAGAGCTTTGCCAGAACTAGCAAGAGGAAATAGCCCGATACCAACTCCTGTATCTGGTGCGACCCCAGCAGCTGTAAAAAGCTTTGTAAAATCCTTCAATCCTACATTAGGTGCAATCACTGATCAAAGTTTTACTGATTTTTCTTTTGGTTTATCTATTGGTAATCAAATTAATTTGAATAAAAAAGGAAACAAGCGCTCAAATCCAAAATTGGGCTATGTTGCTGCACTATCCTACAGATTTGATCAAAGATTGTATGATAATATACAATATGGCGAATCTCAAAAAAATATTGATAAGAATGCATCCGAAATGGTGGTTGCAAATAATTTAACTGGAAGATTGGGAGAAGAGAATGTCTTAGTAGGCGCTTTAGCTGGTTTGGCCTATAAAACCAATTTATCTAAAATTAAATTCAATGTGCTAAGGTTGCAAAGTGGTGAGCACAAGGCAGGTAAATTCGATATTTTTAACAATTCAGATGGAGTAGGCCAATCAGGCTATATTGCTACATCAGATAATATAGAATATGGCGAAAGAAGCGTGACCAATTATCAGTTATCTGGTGCACATGTTTTAGGAAAAAAAGGGTGGAAACTAGATTGGGCAGCGGGTACTACTGTGTCTTTATCTTCTGATCCAGATATACGTAAAACAGCTTTCACAATAGATCCAGGAAGGGTATATTTTAATGCAGGTGCTGGTGGTAATCCTTCAAGAATTTGGCGTGATCTTGATGAAACCAATACATCCTTTAAAATTGATTTAGAGAAAAAGTTCAACCAAAAAAATACCATTCGTTTTGGAGGCTTGTATTTAACTAAAGAAAGAAATTATGAAATTAAGCAATACAATGTGCAATTCTTTGGATCACAGCAACTCAATTGGGTGAATAACCCAGCCACTGTATTGTTAGATCAAAATATTTATCCTTCAACGGTTAACAATATTTATTATGTCTCTGGAAATACAAATCCTAATTCAAATGCCTATAATTCAAAAATTAATAACACGGCTGGTTATTTATTAGATGAAGTAGATTTGACAAGTAAATTGAAAGCTATTGTTGGTTTTAGAGCAGAAAACTATGAACAGTTTCATACTGGAAGAGATCAGCGTTATGCCTCTGGAGATTTAGTAGCGGGAAGGAATCTAGTTAATAAGCAGGTATTAAATGAATTCAATTTATTTCCAAGTGTGAATTTGATTCAAAAATTTGGCCTTAAAACTAATTTAAGAGGTTCTTATACAAGAACTATTGCTAGACCTTCATTTAAGGAATTATCATTCGCGCAAATCTTAGACCCATTAACAAATCGTATCTTTAATGGTAGTTTATTCCCTTATGATGATTGGGCTGGTAGTTTAGTTCCTACAACAATTGACAATATTGATTTACGTTGGGAAAAATTTTTTAATGGCGCAGAAATCATTTCATTCTCTGTATTCTACAAGTCTTTTCAAGACCCTATTGAATTAGTTAGGATTCCTCAACAACAAACATCCACTGAATACCAACCAAGAAATGTAGGAAATGCAACTTTATTTGGTGCGGAATTTGAAATGAATAAGTCTTTAGATTTTATTTCAGCAAAGCTTGAAAAATTTAATTTTAGTACAAATCTTACTTTTGTAAATTCTTCAGTAACAATGACCGATTTGGAATTTAATGCAAGAAAAGCTTATGAAAAAGCTGGAGAAAATTTGAAAAATACAAGACAAATGGCAGGTCAATCTCCATACATTATCAATGCAGGCTTTACCTTTGCAGATGCTGATAAAGGTTTAAATGTGGGACTATTTTATAATGTAAAAGGCCCTACTTTAACCATTGTAGGTTCAGGGTTATTCCCAGATGTATATGCAATTCCTTATCACAATATGAATTTCTCATTTAACAAAGCCTTAGGTAAGGATAAAAAAATCAATATGAATCTAAGGGCTGAAAACATTTTGAATGATAATATAGATATGGTATTTAGAGCATTTAATTCAAATGACCAGGTATTCAGTAAATTAAGTCCTCAAAGATCTTTCTCTGTTGGATTTAGCTATAAGTTATAATTGAAATTTTAGTTTTAATAAGCAAAAAAATACCCTCGCAATTTGCGAGGGTATTTTTTTGAAAGCCTTTGGATTTTTATGAATCCCGTTTTATAAATAATTTATTTATGGGATTCAAAATCAAATCTTATCCGTTAAAAGCTTCAGACACACCCTTGTGTAAAATCTTACCAGCTCTAATGTTCAATCCTTTTGCTAATGCTTGATTCTCGGCACATGCAATTTCCCATCCTTTGTTTGCAATCGCAAGTGCGTATGGTAAAGTGGCTTGTGTTAAAGCTCTAGTGCTAGTTTGAGGCACAGCACCTGGCATATTTGCAACGCAATAATGCGTGATCCCATCTATCGTGAATACTGGATTTTCGTGCGTAGTTGGCTTGCAAGTTTCAATACATCCACCTTGATCTACTGCTACGTCTACAATCACAGAACCTGCTTCCATTAATTTTAAATCTGCTTGCTTCACTAAGTGTGGTGCTTTTGCGCCATGTAATAAAACTGCACCAATTAATAAATCAACAGTAGGTAATTTTTCTTTGATTGCTAATAAAGTAGAATATTGCGTCACTACATTCGCAGGCATCACATCCGATAAATACCTTAGTCTAGCTAAGTTGGTATCCATGATTGTTACATGTGCGCCCAATCCTGCAGCCATCTTAGCAGCTTGTGTTCCCACAATACCACCACCAATTACCAATACTTCTGCTGGCTTCACACCTGGCACACCACCTAATAATTTTCCTTTGCCACCGAAAGGCTTGCCTAAATAATAAGCACCCACATTCACCGCCATTCTTCCAGCCACTTCTGACATCGGCACTAATAATGGTAATGAGCCATCTGGTAATTCAACTGTTTCATATGCGATACATACTGCATGCGTTTTCATCATCGCTTCTGTTAATTCTTTAGAAGCAGCAAAGTGGAAATAAGTAAATAATATTTGACCAGACTTGATCAAACCATATTCAGCAGCCAAAGGCTCTTTTACTTTAACGATCATTTCTGCAATGGCATACACTTCGGCTGCGGTTGGCAAAATTTGCGCACCCACCGACACATAAGCCTCGTCAGAAAATCCTGATCCAGCACCAGCATTTGTTTCAACGTAAACAGTATGGCCTTGTCTTGACAAAGCATCCACACCTTCAGGGGTTAAACCTACACGGTACTCCTGGATCTTAATTTCTTTAGGAACGCCAATAATCATAGTATTAGTTTTATTTCTGTATAAAGTTCTGTAAAAAGAAAATATTATTAATTAAATGAAATAATACAGTAAAAAATGCTTTAAAAATTTAAATAAATAGAAATTAGCAGTAAATTTGAGCTAGAATTCGCATTTTCACCGAAATTCTTACGCTTATAAATTAGTAGCTTATGAACTTAGACCCAACCGATCTTGCCATTTTAAGCATTTTGCAAAAAAATGCATTGGCCACTTTAAAAGATATTAGTGCGGAAATTAATTTATCGGTGAGTCCCACCCATGACCGCATCAAAAGGCTAGAAGCGGATGGGGTGATTGCCAACTATGTGGCTTTAATCAATCGAAAAAAAATTGATTTAGGCATGGTCGTATTTTGTCATGTTACTTTGGACAAGCAAACAAAAAATAATTTCGCAGAATTTGAACAAATCATTTTACAATTTGATGAGATCATATCTTGCAGTTTGGTTTCTGGAAGTTTTGATTATTATTTAAAAGTGGTGACGAAGGATGTAGAGACGTACAATCAATTTTACCAAGAAAAACTAGCGGTCCTTCCAATGGTTGCACATATCAATAGTTTGTTTGTGATGGATGAGATTAAAACAACTACTGCATTGCCTTTATAAAACATAATTATTTTTAAAATCTATTTTTTATAATTTTTTGTAAGCGATTCAATTAAAAATTTTTTGATTTAAATTTCAATCCTCAATATTTTCACTATGTACAATATTCCTCATTTCAAAGCCAGCAATCATCAACAAGTCATTGACTTTATGCAGGCCAATCCCTTTGCAACCATTTGTGGTGTAGACAGCAAAGGGCTTCCAGTAGCCACGCATATTCCTGTGTTAATGAAAGTAGAAAATGATATTATCACTATTAGTGGACATATCATGCGCAAGCAGGATCATAGCAATGCTTTTGAAGTCAATAAAAATGTATTGGTTATTTTTTCAGCACCTTCTGCATTTGTAAGCGCTAATTGGTATACGACAAAAAATATGGGAAGTACTTGGAACTATCAAACCGTGCATGCTAAAGGACAATTAGAAATAAAAGACGAAGCGCATTTAAGAAATTTACTCACCGAATTGACTTTGTATTTTGAAAAAGATGTGGATGCACCAACACAAGTAAAAAATTTATCTCAGGAATACATGGAACAAAACATGAAAGCCATTTATTCATTTGATATTGTCGTAAATGATTTACAGCATGTGTTTAAGTTGAGTCAAAACCGAGACGAGGCTTCACATGCGAATATTCAGAACGAATTAAACAAAGGAGACGCTGCTTGCAAGCATTTGGCAGCAGCTATGAAGGCTCAATCAAGTCCCAAAGATTCCCATAAAGATCTTTAAATACAGCCACTGTTCCATAAGCTTCTACATGAGGAGGGATAGTGAATTCAATACCTTTAGCTGTATAGTTTTCAAAATCGCGGTAAAAATCGTCGGTGTATAAAAATAAAAATACACGACCTCCAGTTTGATAGCCAATGAATTTTTCTTGTTCGGGTGTGGCAGCTTTTGCAAGCAATAACATGCAATCATTGTTTGCTCCAGTTGGCTGTACCATCACCCATCTTTTAGTTTCAGACAATACCGTGTCTTCGATTAATTTAAATCCAAGTACGCTTGTATAATACTGAATGGCTTCATCGTAATCACGAACAACCACAGCAATATGGGCTAAATTTTGTTGCATATTTCAAATATACAATTTGTATAAATAGCTTAAATCAATCTATTTGTATCTTTGCATACAATTAAGCACAATTCATTTATAATTTATTTCACTAATTTATGACTCCAATAAAAAATATCATTTTTGATTTAGGCAATGTCTTGTACGATATTGACTTCAATAATATGTATGAGCAATTTGATGCATTAGGTGTTCCTAATTTTCAAAATCATTTTACACTCAACAAGTGTGATCAGCTATTTTACGATATAGAAAAAGGATTGATCGACCAAGCAGGCTTCTGCGAAGGCTTTAATCAATTGTATAATTTATCATTGAGTCATAGTCAAATCATTTCTGCCTGGAATTCCTTGCTCATTGGTTTTAGAAAAGAGAGCATGGATTGGATTAAAGCAAATCAAGAAAAATTCCCCATGTTTCTATATTCCAATACCAATCAGATACATTGTGATTATGTGCTTCCTCAATTTGAAAGGGAAATAGGTGGGGATTTCGAAAAGCTATTTAAAAAACCTTATTATTCTCATCATATGGGGATGCGTAAGCCTGACCCGGCCTCTTTTCAATATATCTTAGACCAAGAAGGTCTTAACGCTGCTGAAACTTTGTTCATTGACGACAATGAGCCCAATATCATTGGAGCTGCTTCGATTGGATTACAGGTATTATTTTTGCAACCAGGAATGTTCATTGAAACTGAATTACCTAAGATTTTAGGACAATAGTCCATCTATAAATCTAACAAAGGGTCTAAAAGGGGATGAATGGGTCCAAAAAGAATCAAAAAATTACTTAACTTCTTCAAAATCAATATAATCGGCGTCTTTTTTAGCTGACTCGTTACTTGACTTTGGTGCTGCCTTAGGTGGATTTTGGGTCGTAAACCCAGAATAATTGGCGTTTTGCTGCTGTGCTTCGGCCATTTTTCGTTGCATTTCTTCCATATTTTGGCGAACAGTCTTGACCCCTTTACGCACAGGAAGTACGACATTAAAGATCAATTTATACAACAGATAAATAAGGAATCCGTAAATCAATAGCTTCGTCATACCACAAAAATACGTCCAGATTGAATAAAATTGGGTGATTTCATCCGCTTTTATTACCTTTGGTCTAGAATATGCAGAGAAATGAAGGGAACGAAATCGTTCCCTTCTTCTTTTTTAAGTATGGAAGTAAACGAATTAAAAGACAGGGTTTATACCTTATTAGAGCCTTTTTTACAAGAGGATCCAAGCTATTTTTTGGTGCACATCAAAGTAAAGCCTGGTCATATAATAAGAGTATATATTGATGGCGACCAAGGTTTGCCTATCAAACAATGTACTTCATTCAATAGAAGGTTGTACAAGGCCATCGAAGAAGCTGCATGGTTCCCAGAAGGTGATTTTGCATTGGAAGTTTCTTCGCCTGGTGTAGAAGAGCCTTTGATTTTAAACAGACAATATGTAAAAAATATTGGACGTACCGTAGAGGTGATATTGAATGACGAAGCTGTTTTTACGGGCGTAATGAAAGAAGTCACTGATAAGGCTATTTTAATAGAATGGACTGCTGGCAAGGGGAAAAAAGCGACCCAAGAAACCATGCTGATTCCATTTGAAAATATAAAATCAACTATAGTTCAAATTCAATTTTAACAAATCTCAAGCTAGACCGCTTGATAAAAAAATGATGTTATGGCAAGTATAAATCTAATTGAAGCTTTCGCGGAGTTTAAAGACGCTGAAAATATAGATCGTCCTACGATGATGAAAGTAGTAGAAGATGTATTCAAAACCTTATTGAGAAAAAAATATGGTAGTGATGAAAACTTCGATGTAATCGTAAACGCAGAAAAAGGTGATTTGGAAATCATCCGTCGTCGTGAAATCAGACCGGACGATGATGTAGACAATCCTTTAGCTGAAGTATCTTATTCTGATGCCATCAAAATCGAGCCTGATTTTGAAATTGGCGAAGAATTATTAGAGGAGGTGAATATCTACGATTTTGGTAGAAGGGCTATCCTTGCTGCAAAGCAGACATTAGCTTCTCGTATCAATGATTTAAAGAAAAACGTTTTAGTTCAAAAGTATTCTGATAGAATTGGTGAAATCATCAATGCTGAAATTTATCAGGTTTGGAAAAAAGAAGTATTGTTATTAGATGAAGAAGGCAATGAATTGATTCTTCCAAAAACAGAACAAATTCCTCAAGACTTTTTCAAGAAGGGTGAAACAATCAGAGCGGTTATTGCAAGAGTGGATATGAAGAATAATTCACCTGTCATTATCTTATCTAGAACAAGCCCATTATTCCTAGCAAAATTATTAGAAATAGAAGTGCCAGAAATTTTTGATGGTTTAATCACTATTAAGAAAATTGTTCGTGAGCCAGGTGAGCGCGCAAAAGTGGCTGTTGAATCATTCGATGATCGTATTGATCCAGTAGGTGCTTGTGTGGGTATGAAAGGTTCTCGTATTCATGGTATTGTAAGAGAATTAAAAAATGAAAATATTGATGTCATTAATTTTACAACGAATACACAATTATTAATTCAACGTTCATTGACGCCTTCAAAAATTAGTTATATGAATATTGATGCTGAACGTAAGCGTGCCGAAGTATACTTACAATCAGATCAAGTTTCTTTAGCAATTGGTCGTCGTGGTGTGAATATCAAATTGGCCTCTGAATTAACAGGCTATGAATTAGATGTGTACCGTGAAGACGAAGAGATTGTTGATGAATTCGATATTGATTTAGATGAATTTAGCGATGAGATTGAAGCATGGATTATCGATGAATTTAAGCGTGTTGGTTGTGATACGGGAAGAAGCGTATTAAAATTAAGCGCAGAAGAATTAGAAAAAAGAACAGACTTAGAAGTAGAGACCATTGCGGAAGTTCGCCGTGTCTTGACAGAAGAGTTTGCTAAAGGTGAATAACCTTTAAATAGAAGTATATTTGTAAAAGGAACGCGTCTCTGTTCAAAAAAAGGGACAAAAAACATTCAAATGTCAGAATTGAAACTACCAAGACTGTTAGCAGCTGCTAAAGAATTCAACATCGGTCAAGATACCTTGATTGAATTCCTTAGTACAAAAGGTTTTCCTAAGGATGACCTTAAGCCAACAGCCAAATTAACTGAAAGTCAGTACTATGCTTTGCAGGCAGAATTCCAAAGCGACAAGGTTGCTAAGAATAAGGCAGACCATGTGGAATTGCCAAAAAATGCAATAGCAGACAAAGGCAAAAAAGCGGAGGAAGAAATTGCTCCAGCTAAAAAAGCAGTTGTTGCTGAAACGCCAGTTGTGGAAACGCCAAAAGCATCAAAAATTGCTGAAGCAGCGCCAGTCGAAGCAGCGCCAGCTACAATAAAAATTGAAACACCTGAGGTGGAAGCACCAAAAGTGTTGAATAAGATAGACCTATCTGCAATCGACTCTTCTACTAGACCAAAAAAGACCGCTAAAAAAACAGAAGAGCCTGCACCTAAAGCGGCTGCTCCAAAAGCGCCGGCTGCAAAAGCGGCTGCTAAAAAAGCAGATCCAACACCAGCTCCAAAAGCGCCTCCAGTAGACCACTCGATTGCTCCTGAAAATGTGCATGGCGCAATTACCAATATCCAAGCAGATAAGTTAACAGGTCCAGTCATTTTAGGTAAAATTGATTTACCAACTAATAGCGATACTAGACCAAAACCTTTAACTCAGGAAGAAAAACGTGTACGTAAGCGTATCCCTGTTCAAGGTAGACCAAATCAACCAGGTCAAACTGGACAAGGTGGTCAAACACAAAGTAGCGGTGGCTATCAAGGCAATCGTCCTCAAGGCGGTGGTTACCAAGGCAATCGTCCACAAGGTGGACAAGGTGGTGGCTATCAAGGCAATCGTCCTAATAATGGAACTCGTCCTGGACAAGGTGGTGCACGCGGAAGAAATATGCCGCAAACTGCTGAGCAAAAAGAAATCGATCAGAAAGCAATTCAAGATAAGATCAAGGAAACGCAGGCTAAATTATCTGGCCAAGGTGGTCGTAGTAAGGGCACGAAATCTAAGTATCGTCGTCAAAGAAGAGAAGAAGCTGCTGAAAATGAAAATAACGAACAAAGAGAAGACAATAAATTACAGGTAACAGAATTTGTTACTGTGAGTGAGTTGTCGAGTTTGATGGATGTAAGCTTTGCAGATATTATTAGCAAGTGTATGAACTTGGGTATCATGGTTTCAATCAATCAGCGTTTAGATGCGGAGGTGATTGAATTGGTTGCAAGTGAATTTGGATTCGAAGTTGAATTTGTTGGATTGGAAGATGTCGTAGAAATGGATGAGGAAGAAGAAGCAGAAGATCAAGCAAATTTGGTTGAGCGTCCTCCAATCGTAACCATCATGGGTCACGTAGATCACGGTAAAACATCTTTATTGGATTATATACGTAACGCGAATGTGGTTGCAGGCGAGGCCGGTGGTATCACACAACATATTGGTGCATACGAAGTGACTTTGCCAAATGGTAAAGCCATCACTTTCCTGGATACACCAGGTCACGAAGCCTTCACAGCGATGCGTGCGCGTGGTGCTAAAGTAACAGATATAGCAATTATTGTAGTGGCTGCAGACGACGCAGTGATGCCACAAACAAAAGAGGCAATCAGTCACTCTCAAGCGGCGAATGTCCCAATGATTTTTGCAGTGAATAAGATAGATAAAGACGGTGCGCAGCCACAAAAAATATACGAGCAATTATCTCAAATGAATATCCTAGTAGAAGCTTGGGGTGGTAAATTCCAAAACCAAGAATTGTCTGCTAAACAAGGTTTGAATGTAGATGCTTTATTAGAAAAAGTATTATTAGAATCTGAAATTTTAGATTTAAAAGCCAATCCAAACAGAGAAGGAACAGGTACAATTATCGAGGCTTCTTTGGATAAAGGCCGTGGTTTCGTTGCCACTATACTTGTACAAAACGGTACATTACGTCAGGGAGATTTAATTTTATCAGGACAGTTTTACGGTCGTGTTAAAGCCATGTTCAACGAACGTAATCAGCGTATCGAAGTTGCACCTCCATCTACACCTGTTGTGATATTAGGTTTGAATGGTGCACCACAAGCTGGTGAGAAGTTCAAAGTATATGACGACGAATCAGAAGCAAAAGAATTAGCGACCAAGCGTTCTCAATTATTAAGAGAGCAAGGCTTGAGAACTAGAAAACATATTACATTAGACGAGATTGGCCGTCGTTTGGCTTTAGGTAACTTTAAAGAATTAAACATCATCATCAAAGGTGACGTGGATGGTTCTGTAGAAGCCTTGAGTGATTCATTACAAAAATTATCTACCGAAGAAATTGCGATTAGAGTGGTATTGAAAGGCGTGGGTCAAATTTCTGAATCTGATGTATTGCTTTCTGCTGCTTCTGATGCTATCATCATTGGTTTCAACGTTCGTCCTAGTATGCAAGCAAGTCGCTTAGCCGAAACAGAAGGTGTTGAAATTAAAATGTACTCGATTATCTATAACGCGATTGATGAAATTAAGAGCGCTATGGAAGGTATGTTGGAACCAAAAATCCAAGAGAAAATTGTTGCCAACGTGGAGGTTAGAGAAGTCTACAAATTTGATAAAGCAACAGTTGCTGGATGTTATGTATTGGATGGCAAGTTGAGTAGAAACAGTAAGATTCGTATTATTCGTGATGGTATCGTTGAGTTCCCTAGAGGCGAAGGACAAGCAGCCGAATTAGGCAGCTTGAAACGTTTCAAAGACGACGTGAAAGAAGTAGTTTCTAATATGGAGTGTGGTTTGACCATCAAAAACTTTATCGACCTTAAGCCAGGTGATATCGTGGAAGCATTTGAGGAAGAAGAAGTTAAACGTACTTTATAAAAAAATTAAGATTTGATAGTTGGGGCAATGCTCCAGCTATCGGAACTTAGCCCCTTAATTTATATTTGATGAAAATAGTTCGCATCGTATTTGCCTTAGTCCTCATTGTTATTGCTAGTACAGCAACAGCTCAAATCAAAAAAGTTTTAGCAGATAAAATTATTGCTACAGTAGGTGATAAGTTTATTTTACGTTCCGATGTAGACAATGCGCTTGCAGATTATAAGAGACAAGCACAGGGTCAAGAAAATATTGAATTACCATCGGCCTGTCAGGTGATTGAAGGACAGTTGATTCGTAAGGCTTTAGTTTTACAAGCCGAAAAAGATTCCATTCTAATTACAGAAGAAGAAGTTGAAGTGGCTATTGATGGCCGTATTCGAAACTTCATTCAACAATTTGGTTCTAAGGAAGTTTTAGAAGAAGTTGCTGGCCGTTCTGTATTTCAATTGAAAGACGATTTTAGACTTTTAATTAAAGAACAACGTTTGGCGGAGGAAATGCAGAATAAAATTATTGATAAAGTAAAGATTACCCCAAATGAGGTAAAAGCTTTTTATGCAAAAATTCCAGTGGACAGTTTGCCTTTGTATGAAAGTGAAGTGCAGATTTCGGAAATCATCATGCATCCTAAAGCGAATCGTGATATCGAAGAATATGTGATTCAACAAATGTTGGAATACCGAAAGCAAGTAGAAGGTGGCGTGAATAAGTTTGAGCAATTGGTGAAATTGTATTCCGAAGATCCTAGTTCAAAAGAAAACCTAGGGCAGTTTAGTTTAAACAGAAACGTAAGAGAATTTGATCCAGCATTCATGGCGGCATCTTTCAGATTAAAAGAAGGTCAAATTTCTGCACCAGTGAAATCAAAATTTGGTTACCATATCATCCAATTGATTTCTAGATCTGGCGATGATGCTGTGGTTAAACATATCCTAAGAATCCCACCAATTACCAATGACGAGATCAATGAAACAAAGAATATATTAGATAGTGTTAGAAAAGCAATACTAGCCAATAAAACCACTTTTGGGGAAGCAGTGAATAAATTTAGTGATGACGAATCTAGTAAGTTTAGTGGTGGCGCTGTAACAGGTCGTGATGGATCCACTTATATCAATTTCGACCAGTTGGATAAAGATATGGTTGTGTTGATTAAGAACATGAAACCAGGTGATATTTCTGAACCGCAAGTGTATGAAGATGAAAGAGGTAGAAAAACGGTTCGTATTATTTACTATAAAGAAAGAACTGAGCCACACAAAGAGAATTTAAAAGAAGATTATAACCGTGTTTCGTTAAGGGCACTTGAAGAGAAAAAAGCGAAAGTACTAGAATCATGGTTTAAAGATAAAGTACCTAATTACTATGTATTTATAGACAATGAGTTCCAAGCTTGTAAAGAATTAACAGATTGGACAAAAGTGGCAAATGCAATTGTAAAGGAAAAAACATACTAGAAATTTCATCATGAGCGACGAAATCAAACACGAATGTGGCTTAGCATTCATTAGGTTAAGAAAACCTTTCTCCTACTATTTACAAAATAGAGGGTCAGTTACCTACGGTCTTAATAAGTTGTACCTATTGATGGAGAAGCAACATAATCGTGGTCAAGATGGCGCAGGGATTGCAACTGTTAAACTAGATATAGAAGCAGGCAATCCTTTTTTGTATCGATTAAGAAGTAGCGCGCAGCAACCTATTGCTGATTTATTTTACAAAGTAGGACAAGAAATACAAGAACTAGAAAAATTACAACCAGATATAACTAAGCATCCAGGCTTAATGAAAGGGCATTTGCCTTTTATGGGTGAATTGTTATTAGGGCATTTAAGGTATGGTACTCAAGGCAAAAATAATGTTGAATTTTGCCATCCATTTATTAAGAGAAATTTAGTACCAGGAAAAAACCTTGCATTAGCTGGTAATTTCAATTTGGTGAATACAGATGAATTATTCAAGCTCATCCAACATGATCCAGGTCCTTTTGAAAAACAAAGTGATTTGGCAGCAATGATGGAAGTGATTCACCACTTTTTAGTCATTGAAGAAACAAAAAATCCCAATTGTCCAAATATTGCTGAGGTTTTAAAACAAGCCGTACCTATGTTTGATGGCGGCTTTACGATTGGTGGATTAGTGGGCAATGGTTATAGTTTTATTATGCGTGATGCACATGGCATTCGTCCAGCTTATTATTATATTGACGGGGAAGTGATAGTGGCTGCTAGCGAAAGAGCTGCAATACGAACCACATTTAATGTAGGAGAGAATGAAGTACATGAATTAATGCCAGGTACTGCTTTAATTATTGATGATAAGGGCGGATACACCATAGAACAAATTATTGAACCAAAAGAAAGAAGGGCTTGTTCTTTTGAACGTATTTATTTTTCTAGAGGCGGTGATGAAAAAATTTATAGAGAGCGTATTGCCCTAGGACATTACTTAAGTAAAATTGTTTTAGATAGAATCGAAAAAGATTTAAAGAACACTATTTTCTCTTATATCCCAAATACTGCCGAAGTGGCTTTTTACGGGTTAATAAAAGGGATGGAAGAATACCTGAATGCCATTAAAGTGGAACGTATTTTAAGTTGGGGTAAAGAGGTAGATGCGGATAAATTGGGTGAGATGGTGAATCGAAAAATTCGCCAAGAAAAAATTGCCATCAAAGATGTCAAATTAAGGACATTCATCACTGAAGATGCGAACCGCAATGAGATGGTGCAACACGTGTATGATATTACTTATGGCACAGTACGTAAAAATGAAGATAGCTTAGTAGTAATTGATGATAGTATTGTGAGAGGAACGACTTTGAAAGAAAGTATCGTTCGAATGCTATCCAGACTTTCACCAAAAAAGATCATTGTTGTTTCTTCTGCACCTCAAATTAGGTATCCTGACTGTTATGGTATTGATATGAGTAAGATGGGCGACTTCATTGCATTTAAAGCGGCTATTGCTTTATTGAAAGAAAGAGGGATGGATGAGGTGATGAATGATGTCTATCAAAAGATCAAAACACTTGAAGCGAATAACGAATTACATACCGAAAATGTGGTGCGTGAATTGTACAAGCCATTTACAACCGAAGAAATTTCAGATAAAATTGCGCAACTCATCACGCCAGATAATATTCAAATACCTGTAGAAGTGATCTATCAAACAATCGAAGGATTGCATGCATGTTGTCCTACTAATACGGGTGATTGGTATTTCACTGGTAATTATCCAACACCAGGGGGGAACAAAGTTTGTAATAAAGCGTATATCAACTATATCGAAGGCAATAACCAACGAGGTTACTAATAAAAATATTAGAGTCGATAGCAAATTGCATTGATATTCATCCCCGCTCCAACGGATGCAAAAATGACCACATCGCCTTTTTCTAAATGATGTTGTGGGTATTTTCCTTTAAGTACTAGGTCATATAATGTTGGAATCGTCGCTACTGAACTATTACCTAATTCATGGATACTCATTGGCATGATATCTGCAGGAATATCCTTGATATCATATAATTTGTACAATGCTTTAATAAAGCCTTCATCCATTTTTTCGTTGGCTTGATGTAAGAAGAATTTTTTCACTTCATGTATATCCACTCCAGCTTTTTCGATACAGGCTTTCATGGCAATGGGCACATTCTTAATAGCATACTCATAGACCTTTCGGCCTTTCATTTTTATATACCTTGTTGTGTCATCTGCTTGGGGATGATATGATTTACCTAAATATAAAAAGTAGGCTTCATCGTTACAATGGCTTTGTACACTAAAGGCTAAAATACCCTTATTAGGATCATCGCTATGTTCCACAATACATGCACCTGCCCCATCACTAAAAATCATACTATCTCTATCGTGCTGATCCACGACCCTGCTTAATGTCTCGGCGCCAATCACTATACATCGCTTTGCCATCCCCGATTTAATAAATGAATCTGCTTGAATCACACCTTGTATCCAACCAGGACAACCAAATAAAATATCATACGCTACACAGTTAGGATTGGTAATGCCTAAATGATGTTTTACTCTAGATGCAATTGCAGGAACGGCATCTGACTGAATGGTGCCATTTTGTACGTCTCCAAAATTATGTGCTACAATGATTTGATCAATTGTTTCAGGATCTATTCCTGCAGCCTGGATGGCTAATTTAGCTGCTGCTGCAGCAAGGTCAGAAGTATTGACACCCACATCGGCATAGCGTCTTTCCATGATGCCAGTGATCCCTTTAAATTTTTCAACAATTTCTTGGTTAGGTGTTTTGATCAATTCACTTTGCTCATCATAAAAAGTATTTTCAACAAAATCTTGATTGGACTTAATATGGTGCGGTATAATACTACCTGTGCCGGTTATAATGGTTGCCATAGGGGGTAATTAATGTTTATAAGCTATATCCTAATTACCCTAAGTTAGGCAATTTAGATATATTTATCGCCTTTGTTTCTTTTTACTTCTGCCACATATTCTTTGATAGACTGCTCTTTATCCCTGCTACAAATCAATAAAACATCCTTTGTATCCACCACAATAAAGTCATCTAACCCTTGCAGCACAACTAGTTTGTCCTTAGGCGAATTGACCATACATTTTGTAGCATCTATGACGATTACATTATCAGAAGCAACAGCATTTCCTAAATAATCCTTTTCCATATTCTCATAAGCACTATTCCATGTACCTAGGTCGCTCCATCCAAAAGAGGCTGGCATTACATATACGTTATTCGCTTTTTCCATAATAGCGATGTCAATAGAAATATTGGTACACTGCGGATAGATTCTTTGAATAGCAGCGTTTTCTTCTGCTGTATTAAAATGTAGTTTCTCTTGATCAAACAACTCATACATTTCTGGCTGGTACTTTTCGAAAGCAGTTAAGATATTACTAATTTTCCAAGCAAAAATACCTGCGTTCCATAAAAAATCACCGCTTGCTAAAAAGGATTTAGCAATTTCTAAATCTGGTTTTTCGGTAAAGGTTTTTACTTTGTATACATTCTTAGCCACTTCTAGTCCTTCAAATTGGATGTAACCATAGCCCGTATTTGGGTGTGTAGGCTGAATCCCTAAAGTGGCTAATGCTTTTATATTGTCTACAAAATCTAATGCTTGTAATGCAATAGATTGAAAACGTTCCTCTTCTAAAATTAAATGGTCACTTGGTGCAACGATACATTTTGCATCAGGGTTCATCTGCGCCAATTTAAATGAGATATAGGCAATACAAGGCGCTGTATTTTTTTTGCTAGGTTCTGCTAAGATATTTTCAACCGGCAGTAATGGCAATTGTTGTTTTACAATCTCAACATACTCTTCGGAAGTCACAATAAATATATTTTCAGCAGGAATAAATTTCGTATAACGTTCATAGGTCCATTGTACCAATGTCTTACCAGTATTCAATACATCTAAAAATTGTTTAGGGAGCGCAGTCCTACTCATTGGCCAAAAACGACTTCCAATACCTCCAGCCATAATGGCTACATAGTGATTTTTGTTTTGCATAGATGTGTTTTATAAAATCCCCTCTTTCATTAAATCGTGCATATGAATCATTCCCTTATACTGACCTTCGTCGGCCACAATCAATTGACTAATATCATGCGCTTTCATTAAATCAAATGCTTCAATGGCCAAGGTGTTGGAGGAAATTGTTATTGGCTTTTTATGAAAAATATCAGCGGCTTTAAGATCTTGTATACTATTATGTTGTTCTAACATTCGACGAATATCGCCATCTGTAATCATGCCAATAATAGCATCAGTATCATCTAATACCACTGTGGCACCCATCCTACTTTTTGAAATAGCGCTAATGACTTCTTTAATACTAGTAGAAGCTTTTACACTTGGTTGCGTATTTTGTTTTGCAATGGCGCCCGTTGTTAAGGTTAATCTTTTTCCAAGATTACCACCTGGATGAAATTTGGCAAAATCATTAGAATTGAAACCCTTTAATTCCATGAATGCAATGGCCATCAAATCGCCCATCACCATTTGTGCAGTGGTAGATGAAGTGGGCGCTAAATTATGAATACATGCTTCTTGATCTACAGTAGTATTAATAATTAGCGATGTGGCTTTACCTAAATAACTATCTACATTTCCAACCATGGCAATCAGTGGATTGCCAAAATGGGCTACTAAATCAACTAATAATTTAATTTCTGGACTCTCACCACTCTTGCTAATAATCATCACCACATCTTCTGGTCCAATCATGCCTGAGTCTCCATGAATGGCATCTGCGGCATGGAGGTACATTGACGGGGTTCCAGTAGAATTACAAGTAGCTACAATTTTTTGTGCGATAATGGCACTTTTGCCAATGCCACTTACTATCAAACGGCCTTTGGATGCGATCACCGCTTGGACTGCTTCAACAAATTGGTCGTTTATAAATTTTTCCAATCCAGCTACCGCTTTTGTTTCGATCAGTAAAGCGTTTTTGGCAATGGATTTAATCTCAGATGACATAGGCATAATATAGATGGAGCAAAGGTAATACTTCGTTAACTTTGTAATCGTTTTTTAATCCATCCTTTATTAAAAGGTTTATTTTAAAAAATTATACATTTTTGTGAACTTTTGTTCAACAAAATGCGTTAACTTAAAAGTAGATTAAGAAAGTAAACAGTTGATTTTAAGCTTATTACGATGCCTACGCCTAAAAAAACGATTAAAAAGACTGCTACACCTCAAAACAAGGAGATATTAGCGGCTTTAGAGCAATATTTTGGTTTCTCCGAGTTCAAGGGTACCCAAGAACAAGCCATCCTATCCCTATTGAGTGGACGGGATACTTTTGTGATCATGCCCACAGGTGGGGGAAAGAGTTTGTGCTATCAATTGCCAGCCATGATGCTAGAGGGATGCGCCATTGTCGTATCCCCACTGATTGCCTTAATGAAGAATCAGGTAGATCTTGTTAGAGGGTATAGTGAGCATGACGAAGTTGCACACTTTTTAAATTCTTCTTTAAACAAAGGGCAAGTCAAAGTGGTCAAAGAAGATCTTTTAAGTGGCAAGACTAAATTATTATATGTAGCTCCAGAGACTTTGACAAAACAAGAAAACCTAGATTTTTTTAGCGACTTGAAAGTGTCTTTTTTTGCAGTGGACGAAGCCCATTGTATTTCTGAGTGGGGACATGATTTTAGACCAGAATACCGTCGTTTAAAAGAGATGATGGAAGAGATCAATCCATCCGCACCCATTATTGCATTGACTGCAACAGCTACACCTAAAGTGCAAAGTGATATTGTAAAAAACCTTTCACTTAACAATCCAGAAATTTTAATTTCATCTTTTAATAGGGACAATCTCTATTACGAAGTGCAGCCAAAAATTAAAAAGGATCAGACCGTTAAAAGCATTGTAAAATATATTACAAAGCATAAAAAAAAGAGTGGTATCATTTATACCCTTAATCGAAAAACGACAGAAGAACTCGCAGATCTTTTAAAGGCAAATAATATTAAAGCAGTCGCATACCATGCTGGATTGGATCAAAAATTGCGCGCAGAAAGACAGGATCAATTTTTAAACGAAGATGTACAGGTTATTGTGGCGACCATTGCATTTGGTATGGGCATTGATAAACCAGATATCCGCTTTGTCATTCATTATAATATCCCTAAATCTATCGAGAATTATTACCAAGAGACAGGCAGGGCTGGTAGAGATGGTTTAGAAGGAAATTGTATTTTATATTATTCCCAAAAAGACGTTTCTAAATTAGAACATTTTTTAAGAGACAAGCCATTGAGTGAAAGAGAGGTGGGTGCACAATTAATTGACGAAACTGTGGCATTTGCCGAAAGTGGTGTTTGTAGAAGAAGAAGTTTATTACATTATTTTGGAGAATCATGGCCCGATAAAAATTGTGGCAAATGCGATAATTGCTTACATCCTAAAGAACAATTCCAAGCTAAAACAGAAGTAGTACAATTATTACAAACGATACAGGCATTGGATGAAAGATTTGTAGCGGCCTATGTGGTGCAAATTATTACGGGACATTATACACCTCAGATTGGTTTATATCGTCACGAAAAATTACCTGTTTTTGGAATCGGGAAAACGCATGATGATTTGTTTTGGAATAGTTTGATCCGTCAGGCAATGCTCGAAGAATTGATCGAAAAAGATATCGAAGAATATGGCCTTTTAAAACTGACTTCAAAAGGTCAAAAATTCTTGAAAAAACCTAGTTCGTTTTTGGTGGTCTTGCAAAATGTTTTTGCCGCCGAGTTGGGTGAAGACGAGGACAGTGAAGTGGCCGAAGATGCTGTTACCACAGACGACCGTTTATTTGAATTATTGAAAGATCTACGTCAAGTGGTAGCCAAAAAAATTGGACTACCACCATTCGTTATATTCTTGGAGACTTCTTTGCAAGATATGGCCACTTTGTATCCTACCTCATTTACAGAATTGGAGCGTTGTCAAGGTGTGAGCAAGGGTAAATCCCTTAAATATGGAGAAGCATTTATCAAACTTATTGCACAATATGTCATTGATCATAATATCGAAAAGCCGGATGATTTTGTGATGAAGTCCGTGGCCAATAAGTCTAGTAATAAGATCTATATCATTCAAAATGTAGATAAGAAAATTCCTTTAGAAACCATTGCAAAAAACAAAGACCTAAGACTAGATAGTTTACTGGAGGAAATGGAAACCATCGCGGCTAGTGGCACCAAATTAAATTTAGATTATGCCATTGATGAATGGCTGGACGAATATGATCAAGAAGAAATTTTAGAATATTTCAAAAGCTGCGAAACCTCTTCTTTACAAATTGCACAACAAGAGTTGAGTGAAAATGAGTACACTTGGGAGCAACTTAAAATTATGCGCATTAAATTTTTAAGCGTAGTAGGTAATTAATCCACCTACTTCTTAAAATTAATTCGCGGCATTATTTGAAAATTGCAAAGCCCTGTCCATTGCATTTTTACGAACACTCATGTAGAATAAGTTATAGTCTGCTATATGATAATTCTTTGTGTTGTATAAAAAATTTCCAAAAAACTTAGGCTTAGGTGTCCATAAAACACCCTCATGGTTATTTGCTGCAGCCACATTAGGTATGACTTTTTTAAAGTTATACAAAACAGCGCCTTGATTTACTTTTCTACTCACTCTTATTTGTTCTCTGTCCCAACTAAGTGGATTTGTCACAATGGAATTGAATTTTTCCTTTTGAATAGTCTCAGGAATATAGCCCTCTTTATAGGTACGCCATGCGCAGATGCAACTGGTTTCGGTTGGCTTAGCACAAGCTTTAAGATTTGTAAATTCGTTCGGGTCAATTGCCATACCTACAATATAAGCAGACACCAATTGCTTTGTCAATGCTTTTCCGTCAAAAAATTCTTTTAGTAATCTTTTAGCATGCGTGCTTCCTTGACTATGTGCTGCAATGATGATGGGTTTGCCTTGATTGTGATTGGTTAAAAAATATTCAAATGCTTTTTTCACATCCTGATACGCTAATTCAAATGCAGCCAATGCATTGATGGTATCTATTTTATTAACTGGATAGTAACTGTTGATATGTGCTTGTCGATACCTTGGGGCATAGACCATACCCACTTCATTAAATATACTTGCTTGACTCAAGATAGTTGTGTAGTCGGTATTAATGTTTAAAGCAATATCTTTTAAAGACGCAGACCAACCATTCGGCATAGCAGGATCTAAATAAGTTGTTGGATGTACAAAAAACACATCTGCTAAGCTTTTGGGTTGGTACTTGGTTAAAATACTAGCTGGTACGCTGTCAGAAGGGTCTATTTTAAGTGGATGAGCGGCCCAGTTTTTCAATTGACTATAGTCTGGTTGCTCTTCCCAATTAACACTTGCATAAACAGACTGGTAGGTTGCATAATTGCTTTTACCACATCCATAAGCCATGAATAAAACACTTAAAAAAAACAAATTTCTCATACTGCAAAGATACAATTTATCATAGTTAAATTTTTATATACTTGACTGTTAATTTATTAAAAGTGTTAGATGCAAATAAATTATTTTATTTTTACATAAATCAATCTGTTTGTACCTATTAAGACATATACCATTTTTAAAAGCTGTGTTCCAGCATAGCTTAACCGCTTTTGGTGGTCCTCAAGTGCATATTGGCTTACTACAACATCGATTTGTTGAAAAAAGAAAAGATATTACTTCGGAGGAATTGATGGAATACAATGCTTTCTGCCAATTACTACCAGGGGCGTCCTCTACGCAAACAATTGTTTTGATTGCATTTAAAAGAGGCGGTTTTCCCTTAGCCCTCATCACTTTACTTATATGGATTTTACCAGCCACTAGTTTTATGGCTAGTCTAGCGATTGCCTATACCCATTTTGATTTACAACCGGTGCTAAAAACCTTGCATTTATTACAACCAATGGTGATTGGTTTTATAGCCAGCGCCACCTACCTTTTATATAAAAAAGCAATTAATAATACCATTACCCTTTTTGTTTTTGGCTTTGCATGTGTGCTTACGCTAGTTGGTTTTAAAACCCCTTGGACGATACCCGTTGTAATTGTTTTAGCTGGCATTGTCACCAATTTTAGCAATAAAAGAATTCCCGATCAAGGTGCTGCACCTAAACAAATTAAATGGGTGCATTTACATTTATTCATTTTATTTTTTCTTACTGCAGGTTTTTTATCTGAGCAAGCGACACGTCAAAATTGGGAGCATCGTAAAGTATATAATCTCTTTGAAAACAATTATCGATTTGGAAGTTTTGTATTTGGGGGGGGTGATGTGTTAATTCCAATGATGTATGAACAATATGTAACGCGTCCAAGCACCGAACAGGTTAAAGAAAGTAAAAGAGATGTGTTAAAAATAAATAGTGCCGCTTTTTTAACAGGTTCTGGAATTGTTAGGGCCATTCCTGGTCCAATTTTTTCTATTGCAAGTTTTACCGGCGCATTGGCTTTAGAAGAAAAAGGAATAGGCGGACAGGTGATAGGAGCTGTGGTGGCTAGTATTGGCGTTTTTTTACCAAGCTTTTTAATTGTCTTATTCTTTTTCCCCATTTGGCAGAAACTAAAAAAGTATGCGTTGTTTTATCGGTCATTGGAAGGGATCTATGCCGCTGTGGTGGGCATTATGCTGGGAGCAACCTTGTTTTTATTAAAAGATATTGTATTTGATTTAGGCATTATGACTGGTTGGAATATTGGGGTTTACTTATTTGTTTTTTGTACAACTGCAATTGTACTTGTGCGTTATAAAATTGCCCCACAATGGGTCGTTTTAGGGACCATACTCTTGGGCGCATTGTTATCTTTTTGGCCAGCTATATTTTAACATCCATATAGACTTGAATTGTTTATTTTTACAGCCATTCATGAAGCAAAGCATCTTACTATTTTTATTATTGAACTGTGTTACTCTTTCCTCGGTTAAGGGTCAGATGCGAACCATTAGTGGCGTGGTCTATGATATATCTGGAAGAATGCCAATTGAAGCAGTGATGGTTTACACTAAATACAGTAGGACACAAACCGATTCTTTGGGTAGGTATTTAATCACCATTCAAGCAAAAGACTCTTTAACATTTTCTTTGTTTGGGAAAAACACCCAAAAATTCTCGCTAGATCAAGTGGAGGATCCTAGTAATTTTAATATCATGATTCATGTGACTGGTTTCGATCTTCCAGAAGTGAGAGTTCGCAATAGTTATTACAGGTATGATTCCATTCAAAATAGGATAGATTACGCCAAATACTTTAATTATGAGCCTCCTGGATTGAAACTAAGTAACCAACAAAACTTTTTTGGAAATGGAGGAGTTACAATTGGCTTCGATGTCAATGAAATTATAAATATGTTTAGGTTCAAGCGAAACCGAAACCTCCAATTTTTGCAAAACAGACTATTGTACCAGGAACAGGAAAAGTATATCAATTACCGCTTTACCAAGCGCTTCGTCCAAAAGCTAACAAAATTAGATGGTCCAAGGCTGGACGTGTTTATGGAATACTGCAAACCATCCTATCCAACCCTAGCTTTGTTAAACGACCTTGAATTGGGCTATTTCATTCAACAGAAACTCATTCAATTTAACCAAGGCCGATAATTCAACCATTCATCTATTTTCTTTCCTAAAACATGGCATTTTAGCTATCTTTATTCACTAAAATTAGACCAATTTGAGAAAGTTAAATTATGTAGCCTTCATCCTCATCTTAGGATTGTTTGCTTGTAAGGAAAAAACAAAGCCAACTGATAAATTCAATCCGAATGCACCAATATCTGTAGATATCGCAATTGCTGCATCGCAAGTCATTGATAAAGTGATTGAAGTAAATGGTTCAGTGGTGGCTAGTGAATTTGTAGACATTCGTCCCGAAACCAATGGCCGTATTGTTTTTTTACAAATTCCTGAAGGAAAAATGGTGGCAGCGGGCACCGTACTAGCCAAATTAAATGATGCTGATTTACAAGCTCAAATGCAAAAAATAAAAGTGCAGTTAGCATTAGCAACAATCACTGAGCAAAGAAATTACAAATTAGTACAAGCTAAAGGGATCAATCAAAGTGATTATGATATTAGCTTGCAACAAGTCAATAGTTTGAAAGCAGACATGGCTTATACGCAGTCTTTAATTGATAAAACAGTGATTAAAGCACCTTTTGCTGGTCAGATTGGATTAAAGCAAGTTAGTCTTGGAGCATTCATCAGCACAGCAAATACGATTGTTACCTTACAAAAAGTAGATCAATTAAAAGTAGACTTTACTTTACCAGAACTGTATCAAGATTATATTAAAGTTGGTAAGAAGATAACAGTGGAAAGCATTGCCAATCCTGGTGTTAAAATGTCTGCAACCATTGCTGCAATTGAGCCTCAGATTATTGCTACATCTCGTAATATTAAAGTACGTGCTAATTTACAAGGCAAGTTGATACCAGGTGCTTTTACAAAAGTATTTCTTGGGGAGCATCAACAAAAGCCAAGTATTTTGGTTCCATCTAATATCATCATCCCTGATTCTAAAGTAAAACAATTGGTAGTGGTGAAGAATGGTAAAGCAAAATTTGTCAATGTGGAGACAGGCTATCGTACTGCTTCTGGTGTTGAAATTACATCTGGTATTCAAGTTGGAGATAGCTTGATTATTGCAGGAATGCTTTTTGTAAGAGACGGAAGTGATTTAAAAATCGGGAAGACATTGCCACTTGTTGACATCATCAAGTAGGCTCACAATTAATACATTTTTGAGATGAATATTTCGGAACTCTCTTTAAAACGTCCAGTGTTAGCCACTGTGATGAATATTGCGATTATCATTTTTGGTTTGGTAGGTTATTCTTTCTTGGCATTAAGAGAATATCCTGCGATTGATCCACCTATCGTTTCAGTGCAAACATCTTACACAGGTGCTAATTCAGAAGTGATTCAGAGTCAAATTACCGAACCTTTAGAGAAAGCAATTAACGGTATCCCTGGAATTCGCACCATCAATTCTTCTAGTTCTGTTGGTAATTCAAATATCACTGTCGAGTTCAACTTAGGTGTGAATTTAGAAACTGCAGCGAATGATGTAAGGGATAAAGTTTCACAGGCCACAAGAAGTTTACCTGAGGATATCAATAACCCTCCTGTGGTTTCAAAAGCAGATGCAAGTGGAGATTTTATTTTAATGCTTACATTAAGAAGTAAAACTAAAGGTTTATTAGAATTAACTGAATATGCTGAGAATGTCTTGCAACAAAGGTTTCAGACGATTGATGAAGTAAGTAGTGTAAATGTGCGTGGAAAAAGAATAGCTATGCGTATTTCACCTAATACAGATTTATTGAGCGCATTTGGTATTGCTTTTAATGATATTCAAACTGCCTTAAATAGAGAAAATGTAGAATTACCTGCTGGACGTATATATGGAAATAAAACTGAATTTATTATTCGTACATTAGGTAGATTGTCGACTGAGGCAGACTTTAGAAATATCATTATCAAAGAAGATACAGATGGCATAGTTAGATTAGGGGATATCGCAAAAGTAGAATTGGGTCCAGAGCAAGAAGATCAAGGTACATATTTCAATGGCGTACCTGTTGTGATGTTGTCCATTTCACCACAGCCAGGTGCGAACCAAATTAATATTGCTGACGAATTTTATAAAAGATTAGAAGAAGTAAAAGCACAAAATAAATCAGATATAGAATTTGCAATACCTATTGATAATACCAAGAATGTACGTCGTGCTTTATCAGAAGTGAAAGAAACAATTGTGATTTCATTTACGCTGGTGGTATTGGTGATCTTCTTCTTCTTCAGAAATTGGCTGATTGCAATACGTCCATTGATAGATATTCCAATTTCTTTGATCGCTACTTTCTTTATTATGTATTTGGCAGGATTTTCAATTAACGTTTTGACTTTATTAGCGATCGTTTTAGCAACTGGACTTGTTGTAGATGACGGAATTGTGGTCACAGAAAATATTTTCAGAAAATTAGAAGAAGGACTCCCTATCAAAGATGCTGCAAGAGAGGGTAGTAAAGAAATTTTCTTTGCAGTAATATCAACCTCAATTACATTGGCCGTTGTATTCTTGCCTGTAATTTTCTTACAAGGTTTTGTGGGATCCTTATTCAAAGAATTTGGTGTCGTGGTGGCAGGTGCTGTTTTGATTTCAGCATTTGTTTCCCTAACCATTACGCCAGTATTGAATGTTTACCTGAACAGAAATGGCGGACAACACGGCAAATTTTATGAGCGTACTGAACCCTTTTTTAAAGGGATGGAACAAGGTTACAGAAATGGGCTTGCCAAATTTTTACAAATTAGATGGATGGCATGGGTGATTGTAGGCATTTGTTTTGTGTTAATTTTTCTTGTTGGAAAAAATATTCAAAGCGAATTAGCACCTATGGAAGATAAAAGTTCTGTTCGTATTTCGATGTCAGCTGCCGAAGGAACAAGTTACGAAGACTTAAAATCGGATTTATTAAAAGCAATTCGCATCATGCAAGATTCTATACCTGAACACGCATTTACTTGGGGTAGTGTGCCAGCATGGGGCGGTGGAAACACCGGCGCCTCTGGTAGATTAGGTATGGTGGATGTTAAAGAAAGAATTAGGACTCAATCAGAAATTGCTGCTGATTTAAATAAGAAATTTAAACGCTTCAAAAATGTACGTATTTTCTCTGTAGAAGAGCAAACCATTTCTGTTGGAATGATGTCTCGTGGTTCTTTACCAGTGCAGTTCATCATTCAAAACTTAGATTTTCAAAAAATCAGAAAAGTCATTCCTAAGTTTTTAGAAGAAGCAAGAAAAGACAAGACATTCCAAAACGTCGATGTGAATTTAAAATTCAATAAACCAGAATTAGATTTGACAATTGATCGTATGCGCGCCAAGGACCTTGGTTTATCTACAGCAGATGTATCACAAGCATTGCAATCTGCATTTAGTGGTGCACGTTCAGCTTATTTCATCATGAATGATCGTCAATACGAAGTAATTACGCAAGTACCTAAATCGGATCGTAATACACCTACCGATATCAGTAAGATCTATATCAGAAATAGTCGTGGAGAAAGTATTCCTATTTCGAGTGTTTTGACGATTGAGGAGAATAGCAATCCTCCAAATCTATACCACTACAATCGATTTAATTCTGCTACCATTTCTGCTTCTTTAGCGGAAGGTAAAACAATTGGTGATGGTGTGAATGCGATGGAGCGTATTGCTAAAGAGCAATTAGATGAAAGCTTTCTGACTGCTTTGAGTGGTCCTTCTAGAGACTTTAAAGAAAGTGCTTCAAATACTTCTTATGCTTTATTATTGGCATTGATTTTAATTTATTTAGTGCTTGCGGCTCAGTTTGAAAGTTTCACAGATCCTTTTATCATCATGATTACTGTACCATTGGCTATCGCTGGTGCATTGATCTCATTATGGTTGTTGGATCAAACATTAAATATATTCTCCCAAATTGGAATCATCATGTTGATTGGTTTAGTAACCAAGAATGGTATTTTAATTGTGGAATTCGCCAATAAGAAAAGAGAAGCTGGCTTAGCTATTAAGGAAGCTGTCCTTGAAGCTGCAGCACAACGTCTAAGACCTATTTTAATGACAAGCTTAGCAACTGCATTGGGCGCATTGCCAATTGCCATTAGCTTAGGTGCAGCTGCAACTAGCAGAAAGCCTTTAGGTACAGTTATTGTGGGAGGTCTAATGTTCTCTTTAATTTTAACTTTATTTGTGATCCCGGCAGTGTATACTTATTTGTCTAGTAAGCATAAGCGAAACTTAAATTAAAATAGATTTAGAATATAGGATCAGATAAAACAATAGCCAACAAGATGTTGGCTATTGTTTTATAATGATATCTTGCATGAATTTTGCAGTGGCTTTTTCCACACTTACAATATCTTTTGAAACGATTGGCGAAGCAATGACATGATTCCCAGTATTTGGCATGGCCATTTCCATTTTTAAATTGGATGGAGTAGCAATTTGTTGCATCATTTTTTGAATCGCATTTACTTTCACTACATTGTCTTGATTGGCTTCGTCTTTATAATAATACAATGCCAATGTTGGTTGATGAATTTTCTTAAATGTAGTTTCTGTCATAGTAGCTTCTAATAAATTCTGCAAAGCAACAACGGCTTCTATTCTGTAATGGGTATTCCAATATTTTGGGTAAGCGCTGTCCTTATATTTAATATCTACATAATTACTTTTTAAAACAGTTCTGCCTATCTGTAAGCCCCATGGATTATTTAACAATGGTGCAGATGGATTAAATACTTCAATGTTGGGTGAATATAAAATTAAGCCTCCAATTTCTGGATAATTAGCTGCCAATTGCAATGCTAAAGTACCACCAGTAGAAGTACTCATTAAAATTACTTTCTTGCCAATTTGTTTTCCAATTGCATAGGCCAATTTTGCTGACTCCCAGTATTTTTCGGCAGTTAAATTCATAAGGTCTTCCGTGGTATCAATACCATGTTCTGCTAATCTTGCTAAGTATAAATTACAATGAAATTGTTTTGCAATATTTTGGTGCACTGGATCGCCTTCCATTTGGCTTGCACTAAAACCGTGTAAATAGACAATGGCATATTCTGTTTGTGTTTTACTGCTGTCTGCCCAAATAATTTTAGCTTGATTGTTGGGTTTAATCTTATAAGGCGATTCCATTGCAGTGATATAAGCATCAAGGGAATTGATGTTTGCAACTGTTGGCAATTCATTATTAAAAACAGGAGTTGAAGGCTTAGGACCTAAAAAATAAATAACAATTAAAGCAAAAACGGAGAGAATGGCTATTTTTAGTACACGCATTGGATTATTTTTTTTAAAGCTAGTTATTTTGAAGGCCTTAAAAAAATATTTTGCTGATCTAAATCCATTAAATTGCAGTTATGAATAAAGAAAGGTTTTTATCATTGGATGTTTTTCGCGGTATGACAATTTGTTTGATGATCATTGTCAATACACCAGGAGACGCATTGCATACTTTTGCACCTTTTAGACATGCAAGCTGGCATGGTTTTACACCGACCGACTTAGTTTTCCCATCCTTTTTATTTGCAATAGGCAACTCACTTAGTTTTGTTTTACCCAATTTAGAAAAAGCGGGTAGAGCAAAACTGCTTTTTAACATTTTCAAACGTAGTTTTATTTTATTCGTACTAGGCTTTTTAATGTACTGGTTTCCGTTCACAGGAGACTTGCAGGATACTAGAATTTTGGGTGTTTTACAACGTATTGCACTGGCATATTTTTTTGCAGCTTTGATTGCACATTTTATGCATGAAAGAGTGGTCAAGGTTTTGACAGCAGTGCTGTTATTGACCTACTGGTATCTTGCAGTCCGTTATGGACAACCAGGAGACCCGTTTAGTTTAACTGGGAATGCTGTTTTAAAGTTAGACCTTTACTTGCTTGGGCCAAATCATTTATACCAAGGTGAGGGCATTGCTTTTGATCCAGAAGGATTGCTTAGCACTTTGCCAGCGATTGTAAATATTTTAGTGGGCTTTATCATAGGTAATTTTGTACAAACAAGCGGGAAAACCTATGAAGGGTTAACGCACTTATTTATGTGGGGTGCTGGCTTCTTATTCTTAGCCTTTATGTGGAATTTTGAATTCCCTATCAACAAAAAACTTTGGACAAGTTCTTTTGTAGTGCTAACCATTGGATTAAATATGATCATATTGGCTACCATCATATACAGGGTAGACATACATCGTCAACATCAGTTTTCGAGATTTTTTGGAATTTTTGGTAAAAATCCGCTCGTAATCTACCTTTTTTCAGAGATTTTACTCATTAGTTTGAATTTATTAAATGGGCCTACTGGTTATTCAAGCGCATTTGACTGGTTGTATCAAAAAGGGTTCACACAATTTAACCCCTATTGGGGATCCCTATTCTTTGCTATTTCCTTCATGTTGCTTTGCTGGCTATTGGGTTATGTATTAGATAAATTTAAAATATATATTCGTATCTAAAGCTTAATCGTCCTTTTTTCCCAATTGTTTTTTTTAGGACTGTAAACGGCGTACCTTTGCACCCTCAAAACAGTACATGGAAATAAGAAACATCGCGATTATCGCGCACGTTGACCACGGTAAAACAACCTTGGTAGACAAAATTTTACACGCAACTAAAGTATTCAGAGACAACCAGGAGACTGGAGACTTGATCATGGATAGCAACGAGTTAGAGCGTGAAAGAGGTATTACTATCTTAAGTAAGAACGCTTCAGTAACCTATAAAGGTGTAAAAATTAACGTCATCGATACCCCAGGTCACTCTGACTTTGGTGGTGAAGTAGAGCGTGTTTTGAAAATGGCAGACGGTGTTTGTTTGTTGGTGGATGCTTTTGAAGGACCAATGCCTCAAACTCGTTTCGTATTACAAAAAGCATTGCAATTGAATTTAAAACCAATTGTAATCATCAATAAAGTGGACAAAGAAAACTGTCGTCCTGACGAAGTGCATGATGCAGTATTTGAATTGTTCTTTAACTTGGATGCAACCGAAGATCAATTGAACTTCCCTACTTTTTATGGTAGTGGGAAAAATGGTTGGTTCAATGAATCATTGACACAATGCGAAGACATCACTCCTTTAATGGATGGTATCTTAAAATATGTTCCAGGTCCAGATGTGAAGGAAGGACATACACAAATGCAAATCACTTCTTTAGATTATTCTACATTCTTAGGTCGTATTGCGATTGGAAAAGTAGAAAGAGGTACGATCAAAGAAAACCAAAATATTGTTTTGGTGCAAGCAGATGGTAGCATCAAAAAAAACAAGGTAAAAGAATTATATGTATTCGAAGGAATGGGTAAGCGTAAAGTAACAGAAGTTGTTTCTGGTGACCTATGTGCTGTTGTTGGATTAGAAGAATTCAACATTGGTGATACCATTGCTGATCCTGAAAATCCTGAAGCTTTACCAGTAATTAGTGTAGATGAACCTACAATGAGTATGACATTTAGTATTAACAACTCGCCTTTCTTTGGTAAGGAAGGAAAGTTTGTAACTTCTCGTCATATCCGTGATCGTTTGATGAAGGAAACAGAAAAGAACTTAGCATTACGTGTCGAAGAAACAGATAGTGCGGATAGCTTCTTGGTGTATGGTCGTGGTATCTTGCACTTAGGTGTATTGGTAGAGACAATGCGTCGTGAAGGATATGAATTGACTGTAGGTAATCCTCAGGTATTAGTGAAAGACATTGATGGCAAAAAGCATGAGCCATTTGAGATATTGGTAGTGGATGTTCCAAGTGAATTTAGCGGTAAAGTAATTGACTTAGTAACCCAAAAGAAAGGTGAAATGTTGATCATGGAATCTAAGGGCACTATGCAACACTTAGAATTTGATATTCCTTCTAGAGGATTGATTGGATTGCGTTCTCAGATGTTGACACAAACAGCAGGTGAAGCTGTAATGGCACACCGTTTCAATGAATACAAGCCTTGGAAAGGACCAATTCCTGGAAGAAGCAATGGTGTATTGATTGCAAAAACAGGCGGTACCACAACAGCTTATTCAATAGATAAATTACAAGACAGAGGTCGTTTCTTTATCGAGCCAGGTGAAGAAGTATATGCTGGTCAAGTATTAGCAGAACATATTAAGCCAGGTGATTTGAATATCAACGCGGTGGAGATGAAAAAATTAACCAACCACCGTGCGAGTGGTAGTGATGATAGCGTTCGTATCACGCCAAAAGTACAATACACTTTAGAAGAGTGTATGGAGTATATTCAATTTGATGAGTGTATCGAGGTGACACCAAAGTCGGTTCGTATGCGTAAGTCTTTATTGGACGAGAATGAGCGTAGCAAAGCAACAAAACAATCTGCTCAATAGGCAATACGCTTGAAGTATAAAAAAAGAGTCTCAATGAAAATTGAGACTCTTTTTTTATACCATCTTTTGATCATCTAAATTGACTTCGATGAGTCAATTCATATCGAATCTGTTTTAGTACTTATGCATTCACAGGTTTATTGAGTGTCTGCCACAATAAGTCTTTTAGCTCCATCAGGTTTTTTGAAATCGCAGATGAGATAAAAATATGCGGTATATTTTCTGGTAATTCTTTTTCAATTGCATCCATTAATTCTTGGTCTAACAAATCTGTTTTACTAATTGCGATGATGAAATCTTTTTGCAACAATTCAGGATTGAATTCGTTCAATTCGTTCTTTAAAATTTCGAATTCTTTTTTATGGTCATTGGAGTCTGCTGGAATTAAGAAAAGCAATACCGCATTTCGTTCGATATGTCTTAAGAATCGGTGTCCTAAACCTTTTCCTTCGGCCGCGCCTTCTATGATCCCTGGTAAATCTGCAATACAGAAGGATCGATTGTTTCTGTATTCAACCATACCTAACTGAGGCGTCAATGTTGTAAAAGCGTAGTTGGCAATTTTTGGCTTTGCTGCGGTAATAGCCGACAAGAGTGTGGACTTACCTGCATTTGGGAAGCCTACTAATCCAACATCTGCGAGTACTTTTAATTCAATTTGTTTCCATCCTTCAATCCCATCTTCTCCAGGTTGTGCATATTCAGGTACCTGTTGTGTAGGTGTGGCAAAATTACAATTACCCAATCCACCTCGTCCACCTTTCAACCAAACTATTTCTTGTCCATCATGTAAAATCTCTGCTTCAATTGCACCAGTTTCCTCGTCTCTTGCGATCGTACCCAATGGCACTTCAATAATTATATCTTCACCATCCTTACCGGTACATTTATTTTTAGAGCCATTCTCCCCATCCTTTGCCAATACATTTTTATGATAACGCAAATGCAGTAAGGTCCAAAGCTGTGCATTACCTCTTAGGATCACATGTCCACCTCTTCCTCCATCACCACCATCGGGTCCACCCTTGGCTGTTAATTTATTTCTAAGAAAATGCCTACAACCAGCTCCGCCATGACCACTGTGGGCAAATATGCGGATGTAATCAATAAAATTATTTCTTTCTGACACTTGTTCTTTTTATAAGCTACAAAGTTACTACAATCAAGCGGTAATTTAATTTAATAAAAAGCCTGCTCTTTGGGAGCAGGCTTCAATACCTATTTGGGAATGATTTTTTTTGATATGTAATTGTCCTTTAGTCTTAGACTAATTATTGGCCTTTAGGCCATCAATTAAAATAGCAACCATATTTTGTTCTAAATCTTCTGCGCTGATTTTTTTTGTGGAACGGTGCCAGCTTTCAATACCACTCACTGCATGTAAAAATATAAGGACTACAGTTGGGGCATCAATTGGCTTGATTTCCTTATTCCTAATCCCTTCCTCAATGATTGCAGCCAATCTTTTACGATAGACCCTTCTTTGATTTTGGTAATTGGATAAATAAGGATCAGAAAGATGCTTCCATTCTCTATCGCTTACATATACTTCCTCATAATGATGAATCATCTCTACAATATGGAATCGTAGGATTTTCTCCATTTTTTTCAATGAACTAATTTGCTCAGACTCAATCTCATCAATTTTTAAGACAAAACGATTAGCTACATTGAAAACCAATTCATGCAATAACTCACTTTTTGATTTAATATGGTTGTATAAACTTGCAGCTTCCACTCCAACTGCTTCAGCTAAATCGCGCATACTTGCAGCTTTATATCCTTTTTCTCTAAAAAGCGTAGCTGCTTTACGCACAATAACGTCTTTTCTGGATCCGTTTTTTTCTGTTTTAATTCTTGCCATAAATGATATTTTGAGGGATTCTTAGCTCAAAATTATCGAATTAAAACCAAGGTTTTGGTTAATTTTTGATTAATTCATTGAATTTTGTTAGTTTTTGGTAATCAACTAGTTGTGATTGTAGAATTACGTCTATTTAGATTGCTTTGGGAAGGATGTCTTAAAAATCGTAGTTTCGCAGCTGAAAATCAAAAAATTAAACATGTCTTTAGTAGTCGTTGGATCTATGGCTTTTGATGCCATTGAAACCCCTTTTGGGAAAAGTGATAAAATTATTGGTGGTGCTGCAACTTATATTGCATGGTGCGCTTCTAATTTTACTCCAGTTAAGCAAATTTCTGTTGTTGGGGGAGATTTCCCTCAAGCACAATTAGATGCGTTGACTGCAAGAGGTGTTATACTAGAAGGTGTGCAAATCAAAAAAGACGAAAAGACTTTTTTCTGGAGCGGTAAATATCATTTAGATATGAACACGCGTGATACTTTGGATACACAATTAAATGTATTGGAAAATTTCCAACCAGTTGTTCCAGAAAGTTATCAGGATTGTGAAATTTTAATGTTGGGTAATTTGGTGCCTGCTGTTCAAAGCAGTGTGATCAAACAAATGAGAAATAGACCAAAATTAATCGTAATGGATACGATGAATTTTTGGATGGAAATTATGTTGGATGATTTAAAACACACGATTAGTTTAGTAGATGTATTGTTAGTGAATGATAGTGAAGCGAGACAATTGAGTGGTGAGTATAGCTTGGTAAAAGCAGCAAAAAAAATAATGGAAATGGGTCCAAAGTATGTGATCATCAAGAAGGGTGAACATGGCGCTTTGTTGTTCCATGAAAACCAAGTATTCTTTGCTCCAGCTTTACCATTAGAGGAAGTATTTGATCCTACTGGTGCTGGTGATACTTTTGCAGGTGGATTTGTAGCACATTTAGCAAAAACAAAAGATATTTCATTTGAGAATATGAAGACTGCAATCATCTTAGGTAGTGCGATGGCAAGTTTTTGTGTTGAAAAATTTGGTACACAGCGTTTGACAGAAATCAATGCAGATGATATTAAAGCACGTGTAGCTTCTTTTGTTCAATTAGTGAACTTTGATATTGAGTTGGTTTAATATTTATTTTTTAATTGAAATTATGAAAGTTGCAGTAGTTGGTGCCACTGGTTTAGTTGGTGCAAAAATGTTACAAGTACTTGCAGAGCGAAATTTCCCTGTAACTGAAATCGTCCCAGTTGCCTCAGCTCGTTCTGTAGGCAAGGAGGTAAGCTTCAACGGAAAGCAATATAAAGTTGTAAGTATGGAAGATGGTATTGCAGCACAACCTGCAGTAGCTATTTTTTCTGCTGGAGGAACAACATCATTGGAATGGGCCCCAATATATGCAGCTGCAGGTATTCGTGTGATTGATAATTCTTCGGCATGGAGAATGGATCCAACCAAAAAATTAGTCGTGCCAGAAGTCAATGCTGCTGTATTAACTGCAGATGATTATATCATAGCGAACCCTAACTGCTCTACCATACAAATGGTCGTTGCATTGCAACCTTTACATCAAAAATATAAAGTTAAAAGAGTCGTAGTGAGCACTTACCAAAGTGTCACTGGAACAGGTAAACAAGCGGTAGATCAATTGTTCAGCGAGCGCAATGGTGAAAAAATTGCGGCCGACCAAATGGCTTATAAATATGCGATCGATTTAAATGTGATCCCGCAGATTGATGTATTCTTAGAGAATGGTTATACGAAAGAAGAAATGAAAATGGTGAAAGAGACTTGCAAGATCATGCAAGATGACGCTATTAAGGTAACTGCAACTACCGTTCGTATTCCAGTTGTGGGTGGACATAGTGAAAGTGTGAATATAGAATTTGAAAATGAATTTGATTTAAATGAATTAACTGCCTTATTGGCTCAAGCTCCAGGTGTAGTGGTTCAACAAGATGATGCAGCACAATTTTATCCAATGCCATTATGGGCACACGAAAAAGACGAAGTGTTTGTAGGCAGATTGCGCAGAGATGAAACCCAAGCTAACACTTTAAATATGTGGATTGTAAGTGACAACCTTCGTAAGGGTGCTGCTACTAATGCAGTTCAAATTGCAGAATATTTGGTTTCTAAAGGAATTATTTAGAAAAGGTATATGTCTATTTAGTAAAGCACAATCTAGAAACTAAGCGTTAGAATTGCTATTTATTAATTCAATGAATTCAGCTTCGGTCATTATTTTGATCGAAGCTATTTTTTTAGCTTTCTCTAGTTTGCTTCCAGCATCTTCTCCAACGATTAAATAATTTAATTTACTACTCACGCCGCTAAGGATATGTCCGCCTTTGGCTTCTACCATGGCTTCTCCATCCGAACGCTTAAGTTGTGCTAAGGTACCAGTGAATAAAAAGTTCAATCCAGTTAGTGAGCCATCTGTTGGTTGTTGATTAGTTTGCTCCACGTTCAATCCTAATTGAATAAGCGACTCAATCATCTTCAGCTGATTTGGGTCGTGGAAAAACTGAACAATACTACTTGCCACCTTAATACCTATATCTTCGAATGCTAATAATTGTTCCTCTGTGATACGAGTCAAATCAAGCAAGTGATTGATCCTGCTTGCAATTGTTTTCGCAGTGGTCTCTCCAACAAATCGAATCCCTAATGCATAGATGAGTCGATACAATGGCTGTTGTTTAGAGACTTCAATAGAGCTTGTTAAATTGTCTACGCTCTTTTTCCCAAATCCTTCTAATTGTCCAATTTGTTCGAAGTTGAGTGTATAAATTCCAGGAATATCTTTTAGTAAACCAAGCTCAAAGAATTTTTTAATATTGGCTTCGCCTAGATTTTTAATATCCATGGCATCCTTGCTCACAAAATGCGCAATGCGTTCTACAATTTGTGCACTACAATCAATATTGTTACACCTCCAAACAGCTTCTGTACTTTCCTTAACTAAAGTGGTTGCACAAACTGGACAATGGGTTGGGAATTGAATCTTTTTTTCATTACCAGTTCTAAGACTTGCAATGGAATGCACGATTTGAGGAATCACATCACCAGCACGTTCTATAATCACCGTGTCTCCTAAAAGCAAATCTTTTTCAATAATATATTCTTCGTTATGAATAGAAATACTTGAAACTGTTACACCTCCAATGGCCACAGGTTTTAATTTTGCTACTGGTGTGACCGCGCCAGTTCTACCTACTTGAAATTCCACATGCTCCAAAATGGTAGTCGCTTGTCTTGCTTTAAATTTATAGGCAATCGCCCATCTTGGGTGGTGGGATGTCATGCCTAATTTTTCTTGTAATGCTAGATCGTTGACTTTAACCACTAAGCCGTCAATCTCATAAGGTAGTTCATCTCTTCCGGCTGCAGCAATCGCACAATAGTCAATGACATCTTGCATCTTACTGACAACCTGTTTTTCCTTCTGAGGTGACCTAAAACCCATATTCCATAAAAATTCCAAGCTTCCGCTATGGGTCTTTAAAAGCGGGTTCACAGTTTTCTCGGGAATCGGTAAAACATAACTAATATGATAAATAAAAGCATCTAAATTTCTTTCTGCTACTTCTTTAGGATCCTTCATTCTTAAACTACCCGATGCTGCATTTCTTGGATTGGCAAGAAGCGATTGATGCTTGGATTTTAATTTTTCATTAAAGTCATTAAAAGCCTTTTTAGTCATAATGACTTCGCCACGAATTTCAATTTGTTGAATGCCATTTGCTGCAAGTGGAATCTGTAAAGGAATGGACCTTATTTGTTTGATGTTATTGGTAATGTCTTCTCCTTCAACACCATCACCTCTGGTACATGCTCGAACTAAAAGATCGTTTTCGTAAATTAAAGAAATACTAGCACCGTCAAATTTTGGCTCAATACAATAAGTGATGGATTCCAGGTTGGCACTTTCTCTTGCTTTACGGTCAAAATCAATGAGGTCCTCCGCATTATAGCTATTCTCTAAACTCAACATGGGTACCAAATGAGGCACTGTTTCAAAATTGCTATTTAAACTATTTCCCACTCTTTGACTTGGTGAGTCAAGGGTAATTAAAGAGGGATCCGATGCTTCTATAGCCAAAAGGGCCTGATAGAGCTGGTCATATTCATAATCGCTTATTAAGGATTCGTTGACTACATAATATTGGTATTCATGAAAATGCAATACCTTTTTTAAAGTCATTAAATCAATGCTTAAAGGCGTAGTTAAAAACTGCTTTGTAGTTTGTTGTAATGCTTGTATTTGTGCTTTGTCGTACATGGGCTAAAATCTTCGCTAAAGTACAAACTTTAGCGCTTGCAAGCTCATTATTTAATACCTTTATGGACTAAATAATGGTATACTTATGTTGTATTCAATGACTGGTTACGGAAGGGCAGAAATGGCGTTTAATGACAAAACACTTTTGGTGGAAGTCAAATCTTTAAACGGGAAGCAATTTGATGTTCGTTTAAATATTCCATCTATTTTAAAACCAATTGAAGTTGAAATCAGAAATACATTAAATGAACACTTATTTAGAGGAAGTGTTGAATGCTCCATTTTTGTTAAATCCAATGGTGCTTCAAAACCGGTCAATATCAACAAAGAATTAGCTAGATCCTATTACCAACCAATTGTAGAACTTGCGGACGAATTAGGCATTGGTAAGGAAAATATTTTGAGCACTTTATTGAAAATGCCAGATGTAGTTTCTTCTACCAATGAAGTTTTATCAGATGAAGAAAAAGTGGCCATTTTTGGTTTATTAAAACAAGCGATTGATTTATTAAACATTCATAGACAAGAGGAGGGAAAATCAATCGAATTAGATTTGTTAGATCGTGTTGCCGGTATTGAAGCACAACAAGCTGCGATTGCCTTGCTTGAGCCAAATAGAAGAACTAAAATAAAAGATGGCTTGATTAAATTATTAGAACAAAATGTTGGACCAGACAAGTATGACAATAACCGTCTAGAGCAAGAATTGATTTACTATATCGAAAAAATTGATATTTCAGAAGAGCGTGTACGTTTAACCAACCATTGCGCTTATTTTAAATCTATCCTTGCCGAAAAGGATCCTAATAAAGGAAAAAAATTATCATTTGTTTTACAAGAAATGGGTAGAGAGATCAATACCACTGGGTCTAAGGCCAATGATGTAGATATTCAAAAAGCAGTGATTGTAATGAAAGACGAATTAGAAAAAGCGAAAGAACAAATCTTAAACGTGTTATAAATGGGGAAGTTTTATCGTATCGTATTTGGTATCTATTTTTTATTGAGTATAACTGCATGTCAAACAATACCCTTGTCTGAACAAAATACAATCCATCCAGAACATCAATGGAATAGTGCAAAGCCAGAAAAATACTTATTCAATATCACCGATACGAACAACTTGTACAAGGTAGTCTTTGTCATTAGACACCACAATGCGTATCATTATAAAAATATTTGGGTCGAATTAAATCATAGCAGTGCTGGTGAAAAAGCGCAAACAGAAACATTTAATTTGAATTTAGCCGATGATCAAAAAGGTTGGCTTGGCACTGGCATGGATGATATTTATGACCAACGCATTCCATTGTATACCAAGCCTGTTAAATTAAAATACGGCATACATACTTTTACCATCAAGCATACGATGCGTGAAGACCCGCTGCAAAATATTTTATCTACAGGCATTCGAATAGAAAAAGCTGCTTTATAAGATGCGCATGCCATTTTCCATATCAAAATTAGTATGGGTTAAAATCATTTATTGGTTATTCTTAACCTATATGGTTGCTGCCTTTATTTGGTGGTATGTGGCGCTGGTTCAACAAAATGAATTGTTGACTGCCACAAAAATTGAAACCCTTACTGCAAAAGGACAAATAGATCAACAACATATTGCAAACATTGAGGCCTTTGCTGCTAGAAAAACCAAACAATATATTGGAGAGGGTTTGACATTTTTATTGCTATTCCTTTTGGGTGCCATCTATGTGTACCGTTCATTATTAAAGCAATTAAAATATTCGACACTGCAACAGAATTTTATGATGGCTGTTACGCATGAACTCAAGACGCCCATTGCAGTCACACAATTAAATTTAGAAACGATTGTAAAAAGAGATTTAAAATCCGAACAACAACAACATTTAATTCAGAATACACTAAAAGAAACAAGACGATTAGATGCGCTCTGTAATAATATTTTATTAGCATCCCAATTTGAAATGGGACAATATGAAAACAGTAAACAATTGGTAGATCTATCCAATATTGCTGTTCAGTGTATTCAATCTTTTGAAGAAAGATATCCCAATAGAAAATGCATTGTTTCAATTGATACAGCTATTCAACTTCAAGGCGAACCTTTATTATTGCATTTGATGATTAATAATTTATTAGATAATGCAAATAAATATGCAGCGCCTGAGACCGATATTTTTATTGACTTACATTTAAATGGGAAAGCTATTGAGCTAAGCGTTAAAGACCAGGGAGTTGGTGTTGCGACAGAGGAAAGATCTAAAGTATTTGATAAATTTTATAGAGTGGGTGCAGAACAAACAAGAACGACTAAGGGAACAGGATTAGGTTTGTATTTATGTAAAAAAATTGTCACATTCCACGCTGGCCAAATTTTCGTCAAGCCAAATCAACCTAAAGGAAGTATTTTTGTGGTCCAATTCAAGGCAGATTAATCATGCAAAAACCTAGCATCTTATTGGTGGAAGACGAAGAGCATCTACATGAGGCCTTGAAGCTGAATTTAGAGATGGAGGGCTATGTGGTGGACTCTGCGTATGATGGTGGGGAGGCCTTAAAACAAATTCAATCTGCTCATTATGATTTAATCATTTTGGATATCATGTTGCCTTCTTTAGATGGATTTAGTATTACAGAACGCATGCGGTTGAACAATAACCAAACACCAATTTTGATTTTAAGTGCAAAAAATACAAGTGCAAATAGGGTGCAAGGATTAAAATTAGGGGCCGATGATTATTTAACCAAGCCGTTTAATTTAGAAGAATTGCTTTTAAGGGTGGCAAAACTGATTCAGAAGCAGGCGCAGCAGGCAAAGACCACCCCACAAATTGACCAATACCAATTTAAAGGACATCATATCGATTTCAATGCTTCAGAGGTATTGCTTGCTTCTGGGCAAAAAATCACCCTTACTAAAAGAGAATTGTTATTGTTAAAACTTCTCATTGAACAAAAGAATACCGTGGTCACAAGGGAAAAAATCCTACAATTGGTCTGGGGATACCAGGTATTCCCAAATACCAGAACCATCGATAATTTCATATTGAATTTTAGAAAGTACTTCGAAATAGACCCCAAGCACCCAAAACACTTTATATCAATGCGGGGCGTAGGCTATAAATTCCAAGATTAATACCCTTAACGCAATCTTTGTGCAAAATTTGCGTTAATATTTATAGATAATTTTAGCCCATGTCATTGTCCTCTATTCAAGACTTTGTAGAACCAATTAACCTGTCCTTTTTGTCAAAAGACGAAGGTTATCGCGATACCCAGCTTGGAAAGCATATTAAATCTTATGAAAATCAACTGCCAGATATCAAGGATGCGGATATCGTATTGATTGGTGCAGGTGAATGCAGGGGTGCTGGGTTTGCATTGAATGGTTTTGAAGCTGCCAATGCGGTTAGAGCAGCTTTGTACAATTTATATTATTGGCATGCTCAAGTCACAATTGCAGATATTGGAAACGTAAAACTTGGACAAACTATTCAAGATAGTTATGCTGCATTAAGAACTGTGATTGCCGAATTGATTTTACAAAATAAAAAAGTGGTGATCATGGGTGGTTCTCATGACCTCACTTTGCCGCAATACCATGCCTATACTTCGATTCCTACTTTAGTGAATGCAGTGGTAGCAGATGCTAAAATTGATTTAGATCTAGAAGCGCGCTTACCATCGGATCATTTTTTAGAAGAATTATTTACTGGTTTACCGAATCATTTAAATCATTATGCACATATTGGTTTTCAAAGTTATTTTATGCATCCGCATATGCTTGAGACCATTGATAAGCTAAGGTTTGATTGTTTTAGATTGGGCGTAGTGCGTGAAAGTATCGAAGAGATGGAACCGGTTATTAGAGATAGTCACATGATGAGTTTTGATATTAGTGCTATTCAACATGCACAAGCACCTGCTAATATCATTACATCCAATGGTTTTAATGGAGAAGAAGCTTGTGTATTGATGCAATACGCAGGTATGAGCTGGAAAACAAGTACCATAGGTTTATTTGGATACCAAGCAGAATTAGATCATCATGGACTAACAGCTATACAGATGGCACAAATGATCTGGTATATCATTGATGGGGTGCATCGCGGTAAAAAAGAAGCACCGCTTACAGCACTTGATCGTTTTAAAGAATTTCATATTGCTTTTTCAGATATCGATACGCAATTTTTACAAAGTAAAAGTACAGGAAGGTGGTGGATGAAATTGCATAATGAGGAATGGATGCCTTGTAGTTACAAGGATTATTTAGTAGCTTCCAATAACGAAATTCCTGAAAGATGGCTAAGAGCATTAGAAAGAGAGTAAACCTATTTAAGTTTGAAAATTTATTAAAATTTTTATTCATTGCTGTTGCAACAGTCATGATTCTAAGTGCATGTTCGGTGCGTCAGGCACAAAAAACATTGCTTAATTCTGAAGGCGTGAAAGGAGCACATGTTGGCATAGCTGTTTACAATGATACAAAAGGACAGTGGCTATCAAAATACCAGAGCGACCATTATTTTACCCCTGCCAGCAACACAAAAATTTTAGCAACGTATTTAGGCTTACAATTTTTAGGAGATTCTTTGCCAGGATGGAAGATGGCAGAAAATGCGGATACATTATTTTTGATGCCATTGGGCGATCCTAGTTTTATGCATCCTGAATTTAGTTATCAGCCTGTGGTGGATATGATAAAAAACACGAAAAAACAGGTTGTCATTGTTGGCAATCATCAAGATCAATTTGAAATATTTGGAAGTGGGTGGTCATGGGCTGATTATGCCGAAGATTATCAACCAGAAAGAAGCAGAATGCCAATTTATGGCAATGTGGTACATTTTTACCAAAGCAATAAAAAATTAGAGGCCATTAAGCCTTTCTATTTTTTTAAAGATTTTGTTGACTTAGACAAAGTAGCAGAAAAAAACTGGTCAAGAAATAGGGTGGGAAATCGCTTTTTCACGACGAATGAAAATAATAAAAGCAAATATTTTCAAGTCCCTTTTTCCCAAGAAGTTGCACCAATGCTTTTAGCGGTTAGTTTGTTAAAAGATACCTTAGAAAAATCAATCAGCTTTCAAAAAAATGCTACAATACCTGCATCCAGTTATAAGACCATTAAAACGGTTCCAACGGATAGCTTGTTAAAGATCATGATGCTGCGTAGCGATAATTTTTATGCAGATCAAATAGTATTGATGGCAAGTGAGCAATTGTTTGGCAAGATGGATGATGCAGCATTGATTGACAGCACTAAAAAATTATTTTTTGCAGAACTGCCTCAAAGTATGCGTTGGGTAGACGGCAGTGGATTGAGTCGCTATAATTTAAATACGCCCGAAAATTATATTGCTATTTTACAAAAGATGCAAGCAAAATTTGGTGAAGCCCGCGTAAAAAATATTTTTGAAAAAGGTGGAGAAGGTACGATCTCGGCTTACTATAAAAATTTCCCTGGCACGATCTATGCTAAAACAGGCACCTTGGGTGGACAGGTTGCATTGAGTGGTTTCATCTATACGCATAAACAACAAAAATTATATTTCTCGGTTTTAGTTGCGAATCATATGAGTCCATCAAGTGCACTTGTGAGAAGAGCTGTTGAAACTTATTTAACGAGCGTTACAAGAGGAATGTAGTGCGCTAAATAAAACTTATTCCCTAATTTCTTATTGGCATTTTTACTAGAAAATAGCAGTTGCTTTACTTGCTAAACAAACGATCTAAATAATCCTCATTGAATTCAATGAAGGTTGGTGCGCCAGATGCTGTGGTATTAGGAATATCACATTCGCTAAGTGATTCAATTATGCTATGCATTTCTTTCTGCCCTAAATTTTGTCCTGCTTTGATAGCCATTTGACGTGCCATACATCTAATTAATTTTTCTCTCTTACTGAATTTCAAATCGGCACTAAAATGTTTGAACTGTTCTAATAAAAGTTCGATGGCATTTTTTTCATTACCCGCAAGTACGTCTGCAGGGATACCTTGTATGATAAAACTATTTTGACCAAAAGCTTCTATTTCATATCCTATATTGGCTAAGTCCTCGACCATCTCTTGGAGCAATACAGCGTCACTTGCACTTAATTCCAATACCACTGGGAATAAACTTTTTTGTGTGGCATGCGGTTGAGCACTTGCTCTTTGATATTTTTCATATAAGACCCTTTCGTGCGCCAATTGTTGGTGAATAATAATCAAACCACTTTTTGTTGGTGCGATGATATAGGTTTGATGTAGCTGCATCAAAAAAGCATCTTCTGGAACAGACAAAGATTCGTCGTCCTTATATAAACCCATTGAAGAGGGCTTCACGATGAATTCCTGATTGGCAGTTGGTATTTCTGTAAAAAAGGCCTTCCAATCCTGCTGACCTCCCTGACTTGATTTAGGAATAAAATGCGCTTGATTTTTTTGCGTAAATCCTTCGTATAAAGATTTTCTTGAAGTCTCTTGTACTTGACTTTCAGAAAATGGTTTTTGAATTGCATCCAATTGTTGAATATTGGCATCTAAAGAAAAATCTAAAGAAGGTGCAATACTAAACTGTGCCAAAGCATGTTTTACAGCAGCTTGAACAAATGCATAAATAATTTTATCGTCCTCGAATTTAATTTCTTGCTTGGTAGGATGTACATTGATATCCACTTTAGACGGATCTACATCGATGTATAAAATATAACTAGGAAAACTGTCTTTTGCAATGAGTCCTTCAAATGCATTGGCAATCGCATGATGCAAATAGGCGCTCTTAATGAATCTTCTGTTGACAAAAAAGTATTGATCGCTTCTTGTTTTTTTTGCAGTCTCTGGTTTGCCTACAAATCCAGAAATGGTTAGGTAGTCTGTGTGTTCTCCTACGGTTACCAATTTACTTTGATAATGATTACCTAATACCTGAATGGCTCTTTGCTTAAAGCTGCCTCCCTCCCAATGATAGACTTCTTGACCATTGTTATTTAAATTAAAATAGATCTCAGGGAAAGCCAATGCCACCCTGGTAAATTCTTCTAGTATATGTTTAAGTTCGGCAGAATTACTTTTTAAAAAATTTCTTCTGGCAGGTACATTGAAAAATAAATTTTTCATACTTATACTGGTACCTACTGGTGTAGCCACTGGAGCAGTTTCGGTCACTTTACTATTTTCAATAGTCACTGCAGTGCCAATTTCGTCTTCTGGTCTTTTCGTTTTTAATTGCACTTGAGCTACGGCGGCAATGGACGCTAAGGCTTCGCCTCTGAATCCCATTGTGCGAATTTCAAACAAGTCTTCAATTACACTTATTTTACTAGTAGCATGTCTAGCAAATGCATTTTGAGCATCTTTTTCGGACATGCCCTTGCCATTGTCAATCACCTGAATCAAGGATTTGCCCGCTTCGTTGATAATCAACCTAATTTCCGTAGCGCCGGCATCTACCGCATTTTCCAATAATTCTTTGACAGCACTGGCGGGTCTTTGTATGACTTCGCCTGCCGCAATTTGATTGGCAATATGATCTGGCAGTAAATGAATAGTTTCGGACACTTAATTAACTGTTTTAAAGTGTGTAAAAGTAGTAAATTTGCGTCTTAATAACGAACCTTATGCAGAGAACAGCGGACATCCAAAAATTGAGCCATAAATACCTTCCAACCGACTTCGTTATAACGGATTGGGCTTGTTTGGAGCCTTTTTTCAAAGAATTAAATGATCGACCAATCCCCTCTGTAGAAGCATTAGAGGCATGGTTGACAGATTTGAGTGAATTGGAAGCATGTATCAGTGAAGATGCTTGTTGGAGACAAATCAAAATGACCTGTGATACCACAGATAAAAGTTTAGAAGATGCATTTACATTTTTCTGCATGGAGATTCAACCCAAGATGCAACCATTTGCAGATGCATTGAATAAAAAATTGATCCAATCTCCTTTTACTGCGAGGTTAGATCAAGCGAAATACCATACTTATTTAAGGTCAGTTCAAAAAAGCATAGAATTATTCAGAACCGAGAATATACCTATTCAAGCAGAGTTAAGTGTTTTACAACAACAATATGGCGTGATAGCAGGTAAGATGACTATCGAAGTGGGTGGCAAGGAATATACTTTACAACAAGCGGCTCAATTTTTAGAAAATGAAGACCGTGCATTTAGAGAAGAAGTCTATCGAAAAATTCAGACTAGAAGACTACAAGACCAAGAAGCAATGCATGACTTGTTTACAAACTTGGTACAAAAAAGACATCAAGTGGCTTTGAATGCTGGATTTGAAAACTACCGTGATTATAAATTCGCCGAACTAGGACGTTTTGATTATACCAAGGAGGATTGTTTTCAATTTCATGACGCAGTTAAGCTTCATGTAATGCCTTTGATCGAAAAAATTTATACACGCAAAAAAGAAAAACTAGGTGTAGATGCTTTGAAGCCTTGGGATTTAGAAGCAGAACCTACTGGTACCAAGCCTTTACGTCCATTCACAGATGGGAAAGATTTATATGAAAAATCCGTTGCTTGCTTTGAACAGATAGATCCTTTTTTTGCAGACTGTTTAAGAAAAATGAATGAGCTTAAACATTTTGACCTTGAGAGTAGAAAAGGTAAAGCGCCAGGCGGATACAATTGTCCTTTGGCAGAATCAGGCGCGCCATTCATTTTCATGAATGCTGCAGGTCAGATGAGCGATGTAACTACTATGGTGCATGAAGGCGGACATGCCGTACATTCTTTTTTAGCGCATCCTTTGTCTCTGAGTGCATTCAAAGAATATCCAATGGAGATTGCAGAAGTGGCAAGTATGGCAATGGAATTATTTAGCATGCAACATTGGCAGCCATTTTTTGAAAAGGAGTCAGATTTAAACAGAGCGATTGAGCATCAACTTGAAAGAACGATTACTATTTTCCCATGGATTGCCATCATCGATAAATTCCAACATTGGGTGTATACAAATCCAGCACATACGATTGAACAAAGAACCAATGAATGGCAAAATATTGTAAAAGAGTTTTCGTCCAAGACTTTGAATCAATCTGGTTTAAAAGAATTTAGAGCAATAGGATGGCAAAGACAATTGCATTTATTTGAAGTGCCATTTTATTATATCGAATATGGTATTGCGCAATTGGGCGCGATAGGTATGTGGATGCAGTATCAAAAAAATCCTTCACAAGCTTTAGAAAATTACATGAATGCTTTAGCTTTAGGGGGCACAAAAACATTGCCTGAATTGTATCAAACTGCTGGAATAGAATTTAATTTCTCTCCTGAGTATGTTAAAAATTTAATGGAATTCACCAATCAAGAACTTGAAAAATTATACCACTAATTTTAAATATTGAAAACAATGAAAAAAATAGCTACTGTAATTTTATTGAGTATGTGCACACTATTTGTTACAGCACAAAAACCAAGTACTGCTCCAACTGGAAAATCGGATCCTGTAATGCCAATTTATTTAGTGGATGGTGTGGAAACACCTTATGCTAAAGTCGTTAAAATCAATACTGCATTGATTGCTTCTATGGATGTTTACAAAGGCCCTGATGCCATTGCAAAATTTGGCGCGAAGTATAAACATGGGATTGTCCTGGTGAAATTAAAAAAGCCAACGAAAAAATAAATGGCTATTGAAGATGATAGTAAAAAAAAGACCTCGAAATATCGAGGTCTTTTTTTTATGAGTTGTTTCCATTTTCTGAATTTGGTCCTTCGGGTCTTGGTCCAATATTTGGACGCGGTCCATTGTTTGGTCTTGGTCCGTTCGGCCCTTGTGGACGCGGTCCATTGTTAGGACGTGGACCATTGTTAGGACGTGGACCATTGTTTAAACGCGGCCCGTTTGGTCCTTGTGGTCTTGGACCGTTTTGACCTTGAGGACGAGGTCCGTTTGGCCCTTGTGGTTCTCTATAATTTCTTTGTTGATCCCTTCTGCGTCGATCGTTCTTTTCTAATGAACGTAAACTTATCTGACCTACTAGTTCAACAAATTCTGGTTCTACTTCTTTGTTCTTACTAGTGATTTCTACCGCTTCCAATTCTTCTACTGCAATACCCTGTTGATTCAGTTTTTTAATTTCTTTTACGCGTTCTATTGTAAGCGGATAATGTTTGGTATTGTTTGGAAGGGTATACCACATTAAATTTTTAAAAATATCTTTCTTAATTAAAAACGCAGTGCCCATGGCTGTTTGTAAATTGTCTGCATAATCAGGAAATGCTTGTAATGCATCTAAATAAGTATCTAATTCAAAATTCAAACAACATTTCAAACGACCACATTGTCCACTTAATTTCGTTTGGTTGATGGATAAATTCTGATAACGTGCAGCAGTGGTGTTGACACTTTTGAAATCATGCAACCAAGTACTACAACAAAGTTCACGACCACAACTTCCAATACCACCCACTTTAGCAGCTTCTTGACGAATACCAATTTGACGCATTTCAACTTTCACTTTGAACTCTCCTGCGAAAATGCGGATGAGTTCTCTAAAGTCAATACGATCATCAGCTGTATAGAAGAATGTACCTTTCTTGCCATCGGCCTGTAATTCAATCTCACTTAATTTCATCTGTAATTTCAAGTCTCTTGCATGTGCTCGGCTTCGAGCCAACATATCTGATTCTCTACTTTTACTTATTTTAAAGGTCTCAATATCTTTATCTGTACTTGCTCTAAGGATCTTTTTGATGTCAGGATGGAATTCATCCGTGCCGCTTTTTTTCAATTGCAAACGAACCAATTCTCCAGTCAAAGAAACTTCTCCAACGTCGAAGCCGTTCACGCCTTCCACTGTTACATAATCTCCTTTTTCAAAAATTTGGAAAGTAGGGTTTCTAAAAAAATCTTTTCGGCTTCCTTGTTTAAAGCTTACTTCTACCACCCTGCACTGACTTTCTGCATCGTCTACAGGTAAGTCACGTAACCAGTCATGTACATTTAATCTATTACATCCACCTGTACTACAGCCTCCATTACTTTTGCAGCCATTGGGCGTACCCGTGCCGCATGATCCACATCCCATATATACTAAGTTCTAACTGTTATTAATTGAAATACCCGACCCCAAATTGCTACATATCCCTTTTCACTAGATTGGGGTCTATGTCAAAATTAAGGTTTTGTTGCGAATGATATGATAGAACTTGATGCCCATTGCCATAAATAACATCTTTGCATTGGCATTTCGCTCTATATAATAGACCGCTTTGTCCAATTCTTGTATAATGGCCTCTAATTGACCCACCCCGGCGATTTTATTGATTCTTATTGCAAAATCCTTTAAATCTGGGTCTAAAGGCAGATCTGCACCCAATACTTTGATACGAATGCTCTGTTCAAGCAGGTGGTTAAAGTATTTTAGGAACTGTTTTTGTTGCTCCCTTCCTAATTTACTGACCTCATCCACCCATTTCATTTGGGACAATGGGCCATTTTTAAGGATGGCATTGAGCCAGTCCCTAATCTGGTCTAAAAAATCGCTATCACTATGTTGTATTAAATGAAGCGCCTCTCTATAATTGCCATCGGACATGGCTGCGATCAGCTGTGCCTTTTCTGGGCTTAATTTTGCCCTATCCTCCAATGCCCCTGCAATTTCTGTATTTGTTAATCTTGGCACACGAATAAATTGACAGCGACTTAATATAGTTGGAAGGATTTGTTCCTCGGAATTTGCAACTAATAAAAAGATGGTATCTGCTGGGGGCTCCTCAATTAGCTTTAATAATTTATTACCCTCTTTGCCTAAGTATTCTGGCATCCACATAACCAGCACTTTGAATGGACTTTCAAAACTTTTGAAACTTAGCTTTTTAATTATTTCAGCACATTCGTCTGCACTTATATTGCCTTGTTTATTTTCTGCTTTGATGAATTGCAACCAGTCAAATACATTGCCATAAGGGTAGCCCTGTATAAATTCCCTCCACTGCTCCATGAAATTTGCACTGATATTTTTTTGACCTGGTTTTTCTGTGATGGTTGGAAAAGAAAAATGCAGATCGGGGTGCATCAACTGATTCGCGCGCTGGTAAGCAGGTAAGTCTGCAATGGCATCTGGTTCGTTGTATGTATGGATTTGTTTTGCAAGTGCATCTGGGTCTGCAAACATATCCAAAGCTTGGTTGGTAGTTGCAGGGGAGCTTACTAAATATTGTGCAAATGCAATGGCCAAAGGCAGTGCTCCAGATCCTTCTGGTCCAACAAATAATAGGGCATGGCTCAATCTTTGGTGTTGAACCATCTCTACTAACTGATGCTTTAATTTTTCTTGACCAATAATTTCGCGCAATAACATGCAGCGAAGATAGCATTTCCTAGGGTAAGCGACTTATTTTAAGTAGTTCAAAATTGCTTCACTATCTGGTTTAACACTGCTAGGAAAATAAGCCAACATCTTGCCATTTTCATCCAATAAAAATTTATTGAAATTCCATCCAATAGTCGCGTCTAAAACCCCATTTTTTGCCTTTTGTGTCAACCATTGGTAGATCGAAGATTGATCCGTACCCTTCACATCTACCTTGTCTGCTAGTGGGAAAGTAACGCCATAATTTTTTTCGCAAAATTCCACGATTTCAGCATTTGTGCCAGGTTCTTGTCCACCAAATTGATTGCATGGAAAACCTATGATCACTAATTTGTCTTTGTATTGACTATACACTTTTTGTAATGAGGCGTATTGAGGCGTATAACCACATTGACTTGCTGTGTTGACCACCATAATTTTTTTGCCTTTGTATTTTGACAAATCAATCTGACCGCCGTCGATGCTTTTAACTTTAAAGCTATGTATACTTTGTGCATTTGTGAATAAGCTGCAAGCAATAAATAAGAAACT